>JAKSBD010000664.1 GCA_022361295.1 Bacteroidales bacterium | reverse complement strand
TTGCCGGTAACCTTAAGTTTGAAGAAGATTTATCTGAAGAAAGAATTAATACAGATACCTGTCATCAGCGAAGAGAAAGAGTATACAATGGTTCTCGCATGCACTTTTTTCGGGTATTATGGACTGAAGAATTAGACGCTTCACTTTTCAGAATCCGAACCGAAAACAGTATCTATCTGACCAATGAGGAAGTTCTAAAGATAGACAAGCATCATAATAAGTTCTTCAATTATCCCGGTCGATTGATTGTTGAGTATGGAGGCAGCAGGAGTTTAATAGAGTTTGTAGATGCGCCGGTTTACTTTGAGGAAAGTGGATTTTTTAATCCTGGTATTAAATGGAGTGGGCGAATGGCTTTGCAGCGGGTAGCTGATTGGTTACCCTACGAATATCAACCGAATTGATAGAATTTGAAATGATAAGCTTATATTCGGGGCAGATTAGAAAATAGTTTATTAAATGAACAAGGTTGAAACAATTATACGGGCATTAGACCTGAGTCCGCATCCCGAAGGAGGCTATTTCAAAGAAACTTACCGCAGTGTGGGGGAGATAAAGGAAAGTAGTTTATGTGGTGACTATAAAGGGAGTAGGAATTATTCAACATGCATCTATTTTCTCTTAACTTCAGATAACTTTTCAGCCTTTCACAGGATAAAGCAGGATGAAATATGGCATTTCTACGATGGTTCACCTATTCGGCTTCATGTGATTACTCCTGAAGGGTATTACTCCAATCACATTATAGGGCGCAACATTATGGAGTGTGAGATTCCCCAATTTGTCGTAACCGGTGGATGCTGGTTCGCTGCCGAGGTGGTAGACATGAATGCCCATTCCTTAGTTGGTTGTACAGTGTCACCGGGTTTTAGTTTTGAAGATTTTGAACTGAAGCCGCGTAAGGAACTTGTCTCATTGTTTCCACAGCTGGAAGAGGTTATTGCCCGGTTAACACATGAATAATCCCAAAGGTATTATAGAATGATTTTTTTGATATAATTACCTGTCTGTATTCGTATCCTGTTGATTTTGAACCAATCATTGGTGTTTGATGTTTTGCTTTAGAATTAAGTTTAAACCACAAATACTATAGAAATGGGAAAGAAAGTTGTATTGATCACCGGAACAAATAGTGGATTTGGATATTTAACAGCCAAAAGTGCAGCAGCCAAAGGTTATACGGTTTATGCCACCATCAGGGATGTTAATGGACGCAATGCTGAGAGGGCTAAGGAACTGTCAGCTATTGATAACATAAATGTGATGGAGCTTGACGTAACCGACGGGAATGGCGTCAACCAGGTTGTTTCAGAGGTAATAGCCAAAGAAGGTCAGTTAGATGTGGTGGTTAATAATGCCGGATTTTATGGTGGCGGATTAGCAGAATCCTATACCGCTGATGATATTGAGAAGATGTTTGATGTAAATGTTAAAGGCTTGTGGCGTGTTACAAAAGCCAGCCTGGCTCAGATGCGCAAACAGGGTGAAGGCTTAATTGTGAATATCTCCAGTGGACTGGGGCGATTCTCAGCTCCATTTATGACAGTATACAACGGAAGCAAGTTCGCAGTAGAAGGTTTAACAGAGGGCTTGCATTATGAAGTACGTCCGCTGGGTGTTGATGTAGTTTTGATACAGCCTGGCGCTTTCCCAACCGAAATATTTGGTAAAACAGCTTCAGGCTCCGACCAATCGGTTGCTGAAGGTTATGGTGACCTGGCCAAAGTACCGGAGCAGGTTGGTGCAGGGATGGGACAGATGTTTGAAAGTTTGAAGCCCGATCCGCAGATGGTGCCTGATGCAGTTCTGAAATTAATTGATATGCCAAAAGGAGGAAGACCTTTGCGTACTGTTGTGGATGCCATGACAGGTGAGTTTATTGAGAAGGCAAATAGTCAGGTTGCTGAGCAATATGCCGGGTTCTTAACTGCATTTGGAATGAAAGATATGCTGAAGTAATTTCAAAGGATAATAGGTTTTCTAATGCATATTGCGGGTTAAATCGCACTCAGGTTAATCATTATCTTGAAATAGACTAAGCCGCATTTAGCATTAAACTTCAAGCTCATTATAATAATATATCCCATTGTTTCTCCATGAAATAATGGGATTTTTATGTCTGATAGTGCTGATGGCATCAGGTCAATTAAAGCAATGAACAACAAGGAAAGGATGAGAACATTTGTACGCCTATCGGAACTTCTGAAAGTCACGCCGGATTATTGAAATCACTACCTTTCAATCCGATAAATAACTTAAATACATCTTAATGAAAAACACATTTTTCTTGTTGCTGTTCATGGCCATTCATACCATATGTTTCTCACAAGCTATCTATGAAGATGAGCGCTATGTACCCGAAACGGATTCACTGGTATTAAGTAAATTGTCCGAATGGCAGGATATTAAATTTGGCTTACTGATGCATTGGGGCACATACAGTCAGTGGGGTATCGTTGAGTCCTGGTCGCTTTGTCCCGAAGAATATGGCTGGTGTCAGCGAAAAGCAGGAAGTAATCCTAATAATTATAACGCCTATAAAGCAGAATATGAGGGGTTGATTAAAACCTTTAATCCAACAAAATTTGATCCTGACAAATGGGCTAAGGCTGCCAGGAAAGCAGGAATGAAGTATGTTGTTTTTACCACCAAGCATCATGATGGTTTTTGTATGTTTGATTCGAAATATACTGACTATAAGATCACATCACCTGACTGCCCGTTCTCTTCCAATGCGAAAAGTAATATTGCGAAAGAAATATTTTCAGCATTCAGAAATCAGGGGCTGTGGGCAGGAGCTTACTTCTCAAAACCCGATTGGAACGTAGAGAGTTACTGGGACCCCAAATATCCGCCCCGCGACAGGAATGTGAATTACGAGCCTGAAGCCAACCCTGAAAGATGGCAGGAGTTTATTGATTTTACGCATAACCAAATGTTGGAGCTGGTGTCTGACTATGGCAAAATAGATATTATGTGGCTCGATGGAGGTTGGGTTGCCAAAACGCCCAAAAAAGAGATCACCACATGGTATGATGCACAACTAAAGAATAATGACAACGGCTATTTGAAGCATCGTATCGTCAATCAGGATATTAAAATTGATGAGTTGGTCGATAAGATGAGAGAAAAGCAGCCTGGCTTAATAGTGGTTGACAGGGCAGTGCATGGTATCAATCAAAATTATTTAACGCCTGAAAACAGGGTGCCTGAAAAAGAATTGCCTTATCCCTGGGAGTCGTGTATTATTTCAGGAGGTGGCTGGTCGCACACCAAAAACGCTAAATACATGAGCGGAAGAGAAGGAGTGCATATGCTGGTTGATATTGTTGCTAAAGGAGGTAACCTACTATTGAACATTGCTCCTACCCCCGAAGGTGAGTGGCAGCAGGGGGCTTATGACTTGTTGGAGGAGTACGCTGATTGGATGGCTATTAACAGTGAGGGTATTTATAAGAGTAAAACCCTGGCTCCATATAAGGAGAATAATATTTGCATGACACAGCAGGAAAGTGGAGAAACATATTTCTTTTATATGTGCGATAAGGACGAAACATCAATGCCTGATGTGATAACAGTAAGTTCTCATCAGCCAGCAAAGAATGCAAGAGTGGAATTGCTGGGCTATTCCAAACCATTGAAATGGAAAAAGGATGAGAATGGATTTAAGGTGATTATTCCTGAAGCTCTGCAAAATAAACCACCCTGTAATTATGTGTGGACCATTAAGGTATCCAAACTGAAATAGATTGATTAACAGAACTAAACAAGCTTCCCGTACATCATATTCATATGAGTAAGGGAAGCTTTTTTTGATTAATTGTTATACAAACCTTAATGTCTTATCTAATTCTTTACGAGGAGTAGGTATAGCATGTTCGCCATCTTTATCCATAAACGATTAATGCGCTTACTGAATCCTCTGCCGGCAAGTTGACAATTTCAGATATCTTCACATCATCAGTCACTGTGAAAAAGAAAAGCAGAAGTGTTTCACTAATTTTTCAATGCTTGTTGCTCATAAATATCTCTCGATATCATTATTTCACTCATATGTGTGTTTGCCCAACTGGCCAGTTGATGAAGGTGTGGTAACAACGACATTCCCCTTTCTGTTAACTCATATTCCACTTTAGGTGGTATTTGAGGGTACACCGTTCGCTTCACAAGACCATCGGCTTCAAGTGATTTTAGGGTAACAGTCAGCATTTTTTGAGAGATGGTGCCAATGTATTTATGAATCTCATTGAATCGTAATACTGATTCTTCTTCCAGTAACATCAAAATCAGTACTGACCACTTATCTCCAATTCTGTCAATAATATTTCTGACAGGGCATTTTTCCGGATTATTATATTTCTCAAATAATTTTTGCTTCATAACTACCTGGTAAAGACTAATGCTAACTTTTAAGTAAGTATCTGACTGATTCGTGCGTTCTTGATTGTATTTCAGTTACTTAATATCTTTGACTTACCAAAAGTAAGTATAATACTATTGGTAATCAACTGATGAAAAGATATTAATTAAAACTATTAATGATGAAAATAGGAATAACAGGAGCCACAGGACAACTTGGGCAAAAGGTGATTGAAAAACTCACAAAAGAAACAGCAGCAGAAAACATAGTGGCCTTGGTTCGTAATCCTTCCAAAGCCAGTGGTTTGGGTGTTGAAGTAAGAGCCTTTGATTTCAATCAACCCGAAAATCTTGCATCTGCATTGGAAGGGATTGATAAATTACTGCTTATATCGGGCAATGAAATAGGTAAGCGAGCAGAACAACACAGTAATGTGATTAATGCAGCTAAACAGGCAGCAGTAAAATATATAGCCTACACCAGCTTATTAAGAACTGATAATACGAGTATTTCATTATCTGACGAACATCTTGAAACGGAAAAAATGATTAAAGCATCAGGTATTCCTTTCACGTTTCTGCGTCATGGGTGGTATACTGAAAACTATACTGCTTCTATTGCTGAGGTTCTGAAAACAGAAGCACTTTATGGAAGTTCAGGTAATGGCTTGATATCATCGGCAACGCGCAGTGACTTTGCCGCAGGAGTGGTAAAAGTTTTAACAACAGACGCCCACATTAATAAAACTTATGAGCTGGCTGGTGATGAAGCTTACACTTTATATGATTTTGCAGCTGAATTGTCGAAGCAGACCGGGAAAGATATTCCATATGTGAATCTTCCTGTGGCAGAATATGAACAGGCGCTTGTTAAAGCCGGATTACCAGAGGCACTGGCACAGTTTTTGGCTGGTTCTCATGTTTCAACAGAAAAAGGAGACTTATTCGAGAATGGACACCAGTTATCTGAGCTTATTGGCCGGCCAACAACATCATTAAAGGATGCTATTGCTGAGGCCTTAAGTGAGTTCAACTGATATGAAGAAAAAATGAGTTTGCATTTATGAAGCATTAAATGTAAACTCATTTAAAACCCGAGTTCGACATGTAATTTCGACCTTCGCTTATTAATTTTATTGCTGATGAAAGAGCTCATTAAGAAATATTCGTTTAAAGATGGTCTGCCACTTGAGTTTGAAATTTTAGATCTGAATAAAACCTTAAACTCCAAACGATCGATGATGGTTGTGCCACATCGGCCTCAGTTCTATCATATACTATGGATTGAAAAAGGTGAAGGAACACATTATATTGATTTTAATCCGGTAAGCATTGAGGAAAGTATGATCATTTTTGTACCGTCCAATTCGGTTAATCTGTTCGATAAAAATGGCACTTACCAGGGTAAATCAATCATATTTACCGATAGTTTTTTCTGTAAAAACCAGCAAGATATGCAATACTTGCACTCGTCATTGCTATTCAGTGATTTATATGATATTGCACGATTAAAAATAAACCCTGTTTATTCTGATCTGAAGGTGATTCTTAATGCCATGGAATCAGAACTACAGCGAAAGAAAGATGATATGCAATACGGAATACTTCATAATCTTTTGCATATTTTCTTATTACAGTCGGAGCGGGAAATACGTCAACAAGGTTTCGAAGAACTAAAGCCAGGCATTCACCTTGATTATCTTTTGTTGTTTAAAGATTTGCTTGAGCAAAAGTTCAGGCAGGAACATTCGGTTAATAAGTATGCATCAGAATTAAATATCTCAGACAAACAATTACACAAAGCCACAACAACTTTATTGGATAAAACGCCAAAGCAAATTATTGATGAAAGGATTATACTTGAATCAAAGCGTTTACTGGTGCACAGTTCAATGGCAATCAAAGAAATAGCTTATGAGTTAGGTTATGATGAACCAAGTAATTTTATAAAGTACTTTCGAAAGCATTCAGGAATAACGCCTTCAGAGTTTAGAGCGAATTACTAAAAACAGCTCAGGTAGAAATCTACTACTTAATGGCGTAAATTGACCTTTATGCGCCTGCCATTACACATCATCTTTGCATTGTAATATTTAAACTTATTAATGATGCTAAAAATTTACTTACTAACAGTGCTAACAATGGCTATGCTTATTTCATGTGAGGCCGGTAATGATGATGGAAAAATGGAAAAAACGAACAAACAAAAGGTAGTAGAACTACTTAAAAGTATTGAAACAGGAGCTCAGGAACCTGTTGCGTATATTAATCCTGAAAAATACATTCAGCACAACCAGGCTGTAGCTGATGGTTTAGCTGGTTTTGGTGCTGCACTGGGCGCATTGGCCGAGGTGGCTGCCAATGATCCAGCTATGGCTCCAAAGGTGAATACGGTGCGTGTGTTTGAAGATGGTGACTTTGTAATTACTCATACCGATTATAACTTTTTGGGGCCTAAAATAGGTATTGATATCTTCCGTTTTGAAAACGGATTAATAGTCGAACATTGGGATAATCTGCAGGAAAAAGTAGAGGAAACAGCTTCGGGCAGAACACAGATTGATGGTCCAGTTGATGTTCTTGATCGTGACAAAACGGAAGCAAATAAAACACTGGTAAAAGGTCTGTTGAACGATGTGTTTTTTGGAGCTGACCCTGATAAAATAACAGATTACATATCAACAGAACAATACCACCAGCACAATCCAGGCGTAAAAGATGGATTGGCAGGTTTGGGTGAAGCCTTAACAGCGCTGGCTGAAGCCGGAATGCCTATGGTTTATGAGAAGAATCACGCTGTTTTTGGAGAAGGTAACTTTGTAATAACTGTTTCTGAAGGTATTTTTATGAAAGAAAAAGTGGCTTTCTATGATATTTTCAGGATAGAAGACGGCAAAATAGTAGAGCACTGGGATACTATAGAAAAAATTGTTCCTGATAGTGAAGCTATGAATACGAACGGAAAGTTTAATTTCTAATACCAGGATAGGAGCAAGGCTAAAAATCTTGCTCCGTTTGTTTTATGCTATGAAGCGAATAACAGATTTTTTAGAGAAAAGCAGGGTTCAGTATCTGGCAACAATTGGCTTGGATGGAAGGCCCAAAGTACGCCCTTTTCAGTACATGTTTGAAAATGGTGGTAAGCTTTGGTTTTGCACATCAAACCAGAAAGAGGTGTATAAAGAGCTAAGCCACCAACCCTATGTTGAACTATGTGCTTCGGGCAAAAATATGTCGTGGCTGCGCCTTGAAGGAAAAGTTGTTTTTAGTGACGATATTAAGGTGAAAGAGCATATTTTTGAATTATCTCCCTTGGTGGCAGGTATATACAAAGAGCCAGATAATTCTTCATTTGCAGTTTTTTACCTGGATGAGCTTAGTGCAAGCATTTCAACCATAGGAAAAGCCGCAGAGCTAATTCGTTTATAATTTATCAGGCTTTGGCAGCTATATATTACCCATAATATGAAACCCTTATCTTTGTATATCAATAATTAAATACATGGGTGAGATTATGGTATTTGTTCAGAGATATTGTATGTGTATTTGTCTGGTAATCTGTTTTTATGCTTGTAATAAGGATAATGGCGAACACATGCCTGAAGAGTACACAAATCTGGTTTCGTCAGTTGATATTTCTGCCTATCCCGAAATATTGAAGAGTAATCTGGTTTTTCATAGTTTCAATGGACAGGCAGATGATTTACCTGATATTTTAAAAGATTGTGGCGTTAACACGATACGTATTCGTTTATGGCATACGCCACAGAATGAACATTCGGGGTTGGAAGAAGTCAGGCAGTTTACGAATGAGTTAAAAACACTTGGGTTTAATATTTGGTTATCTGTTCATTATTCAGATACATGGGCCGATCCTTCTCAGCAAAACATGCCTGAAGCCTGGCAAAATATCTCCTATAACCAATTAAAGGATAGTGTTGCGGAATATACCAGGGTGGTGATGAATGAGATTAATCCCGATATCATTCAAGTTGGGAATGAAGTCAACTCAGGATTCCTTCATCCTCACGGTCATATTAATAGTCCTGATCAATTTGCAGAATTACTGATGGCGGCTTCTGAGGTCATAAGAGAACAGTCAGCCTCGACTAAGATTATGATTCATTTTGCCGGATTTAAAGGCAGTGATTGGTTTTACAGTTTGGTTGATGAGGTGGATTATGATTTTATAGGCTTATCATATTACCCTATCTGGCATGGCGAAAATTTGGGCATGTTGGAATCAACCATGAAACAATTGAATAGCCTTTATCAAAAAAAGGTCCTTATTGCAGAAACTGCCTATCCCTTTACTTTGGGCTGGAATGATTGGACCAATAATATTGTTGGGACGGATGAGCAATTGATTTTACCTGATTACCCTGCGTCTGAATTAGGTCAGAAGCTATTTGTTGAACAGATAAAATTATTAAGCACAAGAGAAGATTATGGTGGTGGATTCAGTTATTGGGGTGGCGAGTTAGTTGCCTGGAAAGGTAAAGAAGCCACAGATGGCTCTCCCTGGGAAAATCAGGCATTGTTCGATTTCAATAACAATGCATTACCGGCTCTTAAGGTATTTGATTATAAGTGAAGTTTAGCCCTATGAGTGGAGATTCATAGGGCTTTAGTAAGCAGTTATGGCTAATAACTAAAACTACTGCCTCCTAAAAACTCCCGGATAATTGAAGTAGGAGGTATTTCACTTGGCTGTATTGGTTTAAAATAGCTAAAGAAGTTCAGCAGACGTCGTGCTTCCGCATACTCGGCCTGGTTGGGTTGAACTTCAAGTAAAATGGGCTCAGCCTGTTGTTTGAGTACTGATAATTCATACAACAGGGCTGTGTTAAACATCACATCCGCTTCTTCCTGATAAGGGAAAATATGAGAATCTTCACCCCGTCTTACACTTGGCCAGCGTGAGATGGTATCCTGCGCTGAATATTTACGGTATTTATAATCGCGCACAATGCGTCGAATCAGCCGATTATCCGTTGTGTGGATTAAGTTCTGATTATCAATATTAACAGAGGTCAGAGCAGAAACATAAATCTTAAACTTCGACTGGTCGGGGATAAGGTGTGTTAATTGAGGATTCAGTCCATGAATTCCTTCCACAATAAGAATATTATCCTCATTCATTTGCAGCTTCTCACCATCGAAGTAGCGTTGCCCGGTTTCAAAATTGAACTTGGGTATTTCAACTTCCTTACCTGCCAGCAATCCAAGCAGCTGATCGTTAAATAGCTCAACATCCAATGCATTTAAGGCTTCAAAATCGTATTCGCCGTTTTCATCCAATGGCGTATTTTCGCGGTTAACAAAGTAGTTATCCAAAGAAAGGTTAAGTGGTTTCATACCAGCAACCATCAGTTGAATAGCCAGTCGCTTGCCAAATGTTGTTTTTCCGCTTGATGAAGGACCACTTATAAGAACTAATTTAACTGATTTTTTACGTTCATCAATCATGTCTGCAACATGACCTATTTTCTTTTCGTGCAGTGCTTCCGAAATCTTTATTAATGTTTCTGCTTTTCCATTGGAGCAGGAATCATTGATGTCGGCCAGGTTGCGCACATTGAGAACACGGTTCCATTCAGCAAATTCCTGGAAAATATCGAACATCTTATTTTGTACGACAATATCTTCAAGTTCTTCAGGATGCGTACGCTTTGGTATTTGAAGCAACATGCCATTGTAATACTTGATGAGGTCGAATACTTTTAAATATCCGGTAGAAGGCACAAGGTGTCCATAATACAATCCAATATGTTTCTCAAGCTGATGGTACGATGTATATAACTGGCCACGGTGACGGATAAGTGCTGTTTTATCATCTTGATTCTGCTGTTCAAAGCGCTTAACAACATCTTCTGATTCCTCCTGACGATGAATAAAAGGTGTATCCGAATTAATTATCTCCTGCATACGATCATGGATTTTCATCACATCATCAATATCAAGTGTTTCACCTTCTACAGAGCAATAAGTGCCTTTCGAAACAGAGTGTTCGATTCTAAGTTGTGCATTAGGATAGATTTCATTAACAGCCTTATATAACACTAAAGATAAACTGCGAATGTACATGCGCATCCCATCCGGGCGTGTAATGTCAATAAATTCAATGGTTTTGGGATGATAAATCTCGTAAGATAGTTCACGTAGCTTATTATTGACATATGCACCAAGAATAGGCGTTTTTAGCTTGATGTTCATGTCTTTGGCTATATCTTTTAAGGATGTACCAACATTATAGCAGCTGGTTTTTCCATTATTGAGGCATTTTATATGCGCGGTTTTCATTGCGTATGTATTATTGTTTGGCTAATAAAAATATAACTTTTAATGAAGAAATATTAAATAAAATGTCCAAATCGGCTGATATTATGTATGGAATAACCTATTGTCAGATATTGTAATTGAAAGAGATCTGATATTAAACCAATTGTTGAAGAGAAGCTTATTCTCAGCATCCGATAATTCACTATTTTTGCAGAAATAAAGCATAGGGCACAAATCTTATACCAATTGAATTTCGGAATGCGCCTTTAAAATTTTCAATCTTTTTTAGTTTGATTGAAGAAGAAACTTGTTGCATAACCATAGCTACGGAACAAGTTTATGATGATAAGCAAGCTAAAAAGAAGATAATTATATGGTGCATTTTGATGTTTAATTGGTATTATTAAAGATGCCCGGTAAAAATGAATATGAAGATAGGAATTATAGGTGGAGGAGCAGCCGGTTTTTTCTCGGCTATTGCAGCTAAAGAGAATTATCCTGATGCTGAGGTCACCATTTTTGAAAAGTCACACAAATTACTGTCTAAAGTAAAGATTTCGGGTGGTGGACGATGTAATGTAACAAACGGGTGTACATCAATTCCTGAGTTGTGTGAGGCATATCCACGTGGAGGCCGCAGCCTTAAAAAGGTGTTTCATGTATTTAATACATCAGATACGATGAGGTGGTTTAAAACACGTGGTGTACCATTGGTTATTCAGGAAGACAACTGTGTATTTCCGGTTTCACAGGATTCTCAAAGTATTATTGATTGCTTTTTAAAAGAATGCCGTCGTTTGGGAGTCAGGATAAAAACACAAGCTGGAGTAGGTGCCATGAGGGAATGCCCAAATGGAATTGAATTACACTTTGTGAATGACTCTCTGAAGCCAGATATGTTTAACAAGGTTATTGTTACTACAGGAGGTTCACCCAAAGCTGAAGGTCTGGAATGGCTAAAGGCACTTGGTCACAAAATTGAATCGCCTGTACCATCCCTGTTTACGTTTAATATGCCTGATGAGAAGGTGACTAAGTTAATGGGGGTAGTAGTTGAAAAAGCGATGGTTGCTATTCAGGGGACAAAGCTCAAAGCCGAAGGTCCATTATTGATTACTCATTGGGGTATGAGTGGACCAGCCATCCTTAAATTGTCTGCTTTTGGGGCTCGTTTGATCAATGAGATGAATTACAACTTTAAGTTTCAGGTCAACTGGTGTAATGAGCAACGAAGCGATGTGGTTCTTAATGCACTGCAGTCCATTGTAATGCAATCTCCCAACAAAGTACTGGCCAATGCAAAACCCTATGGTTTATCAGAGCGTTTATGGCTTTATTTACTGGATAAGTGTGATTTATCGAGTCGAAAAAAGTGGGGTGAACTGGGAAAGAAAGGTTTAAATAAACTCACTAATATTTTGGTTAATGATGTTTATTCTGTCAAAGGCAGTTCGCGATTTAGAGATGAATTTGTGACTTGTGGTGGCGTAAGCCTTAAAAGCATCAACCTGAATACCATGGAAAGCAAAGTTTGTAAGAATTTGTACTTTGCCGGTGAGGTGTTGGATATTGATGCCATTACAGGAGGGTATAACTTACAGGCTGCATGGTCGACCGGGTTTGTGGCTGGTCGATTGAAGTAAATATAAAGGGAACCAATCAGCCTGAAATTAAAAAGGAGCTAACATAACTGATAGCTCCTTCTGACAGATAAAATTTATATTCTTATTTCGTCAACCACGAATGTAGCATCCAGATAGTCTTTTCCTGTTGACTGATGTAATCGGTTAATAAGGTAATAGTTCCCTCATCTTCAGCTTCCTGTGCCAATGGCAACATTGCTTTCTCCACTTTTACCAGGCTTGCCATGTTTTCTAAGGTCAACTCCATGCACTGATTACCATTGGTAACGTTTTTAGCAGTTTCTATTTCGGCTGCATCAAGGTAATCGGCAAAGGCATGCATGGGTGTACCACCTAATGTTAGAATGCGTTCTGCAATCTCATCAATTTTTACCACTGCATCATTATAAAGCTCTTCAAACTTAAGGTGCAATTCAAAGAATTTTTCGCCTTTCACATTCCAGTGAAATCCTCTTAAATTTTGATAGAATAACTGGTAGTTAGCCAACAGGCTGTTTAAGTCATTAATTAATTGTTCGCTCTCTTGTTTTTTTAGTCCTAATAGTTCGTTAATTGTCTTCATAATATTCTGTTTTTGTTTGTTTTAATTTTCTGTTACAAATATATCTGCTCTAACGGTATCAATCAAATAGATAAATTTTATATATTGCATCAGTAATATTTATAGTAATTGAAAAACAGATGCTTGGACTTAATTTGCAGCAGCTGGAATATCTGGTTGCAGTCGATAATTATAAGCAATTTACCATTGCAGCAGAAAAATGTTTTGTAACGCAGCCTACGCTCAGTATGCAAATAAAAAAGGCTGAAGAACAGTTGGATATTGTGATTTTTGACCGGACCAGGCAGCCGATCTTAACCACGCCGGTAGGGCAAAAAATCATTAACCAGGCCAGGGTGGTCATCAATGAGTATAATCGCCTGGAAGAAATTGTTCGTGAGGAATCAGGTAGAATTGAAGGAAATTTAACCGTTGGTATTATTCCTTCTCTGGCTCCTTACCTCTTGCCTTTGTTTGTCGGACATTTTAAAAAGAATAATCCTTTGGTAAATATTTCGTTTAAGGAAATGATAACAGAGGAGTTGGTTAAAGCATTGAAGCAAGACCTTTTGGATGCTGCTATTTTGGTTACACCCTTAGAGGAAAATGATATTATTGAGCAGCCATTATTCTATGAAGACGTATTGCTCTATGTTCATCCTGATCATTCATTAAACAAGGTCAGCAATTTAACAGTTGATATGCTGACACCTGCAGGTTTATGGCTTTTGGATGAAGGGCATTGTTTTCGTTCTCAGGTCTTAAATGTTTGTCAGCTCCAGGCCGACATAAGTGCTGAATCGCCGCTGCATTTTGAGAGCGGTTCGCTGGATACCATTCGTAAAATGGTTGATACCGAAGGTGGATATACCTTATTGCCCGGATTAGCTACTGAAGAGCTGGCCTTTGACCTGCACAAACAAGTTAAAGAGTTTGAATCACCAGTACCCTTGCGCGAGGTTAGTTTAGTGTATTCACGAGCCTTTTACAAACGTTTATTACTTGAGCGATTGTCTGATGCTGTAAAGGCATCGGTGCCTGAGGAAATGTTGCACAAAGATCGCGGTCATGTGGTTGAGTGGAAGTAGGCTGTTATACCCATAGCTACGGAAAAAGTTTGGTATTATTCATCTGTTATTGTGTCCAGTATAAGCTGAAGCTTCTCATTACTTAAATGCAGATTGTGATGAATCTTATTCCAATCAGCTGAGATTGAAAGATCCAATGAGTTAATGGCATAATAAAGCGTATTTAATGCCCGTAAGGCAATCAGATATTCATTGTTAGCATTGGAATAGCGTTGGGTAGACAGTGCTTTGCGCAGCGATTCAGGGGCCTTTGAAAGTCGTGTTGGCACTAAGTCGGCATAGGCGAAGGAGCGAATTATTAAAGTTGTGTCTTCAGAAATAAACTGAAGTTTGACCACCCTGTTATACCCATTCTTAGTTAGTGGCTGCTTGTGCTCTCTTTCCACATCAGCGTATTTTACCGAAGTGCTTTTCAATGAGTCGGGCATGGTTAATTTACCGGCTTCAAGCCTGATGTTGTTAAAAGTTTCCAAATCGGAAAAATGCTTATCAGACCAGTTGATATTGATAGTTTGTTGATACTCATCAGGACTAAAGTAAAGGACGATTGTAGTATCAATGAATGGTTTATCAATTGCTAAAGGTTCTTGTTTACTTTCAACCACATCGGTAATACTGACATAGGCCTGAACCTCATCTTTCTTTGCCCCCCCTAATGAATAGCCGGCCGATAATAGCCTTATTTCCAGGTCACGACTTTTACTATTGGTCGGAAAAATCAAATCCTGTGATCGAGAATCAAATTTAACGCCGTTGGGGTAGTGGTAGAGATAACCTTCCTTAGTCCATTGTTGTGGAGAAGGTCCCAGCAGTTTAATCATCTCCTGAAGTTTCTTCTCTGCATTATCAATGGCCCGGTAATCTTTTGATGCTTCTTGCTCCAGTTCTTTTATACGCTGTTCTTTTTTGCTAAGTGTTGTTAGCCTGGTGTCAATCAATCGTAATCTGTAGCTGATAGCTTCAGTATTGTCTGGTTCATATTTTTTTAGCGTGTCAACTTCATTTTCAAGTTCCTCAATCTGATCAGCAATTAATTTCTTAGCGTCATAGGCTTTGTTTAAAAGAGTGTTTGATTGAATTTTCTGCATTGGCTTTTCAATATTCTGGTGCCTATGCTGTTCAATGCGCTCAATATGTGATATTCCATTGCTCAACTGTCTGTCTGGCGAAAGTTTTTTTGTGTTGGAAATGGCAAACAGATGGTAGCTAACGCTATCATCTGTCACAATTAACATGGGTTTAAATGATGAGTCCAGTCCCCATAAGGAAGTATGTAAAGCCATTGGTTGACCAGCCGGAATACTTAGTTTTTTAGACAAGTGCGGGCGTAGTTTAAGTTCATTTTTACGTGTACGCGTCTCGTAGGTGAATAATCCAATTCCCTTTCCGTACCATCGTTTGGTGCTGTCCTGTGGATTTAGCTCCCATTCGTATAGAAGACCAGCAGTTCCACTACCTTCGCCTGCAGCTAGAAATGTTGTACTTGATAATTTCTGACCTCCTGATAGTATGCTAAAGTAATACTGACTCCTTTGATTACTATAGTCGGTAACAGTTTTGCTCCACTTATTAATAAGCAGCTTTTGACTTTCAACATCTACTTTTAGCTTATTGAGTTTTTCAATCTTTTTGAATATTGGCAAAGATGGGTGCATAATACTGGTGTATAGTTCCATCTTTTTCCTGTTACTGAGCCGGTTTGGAATTAATGGTTTTAATCTCGATTGTAGTTGCGTAAATAATGAATCGTTGCACCCCTCTTTTTTGTAGATGCAATTTTTCAACTGTTCATTTAGCTCCCAAAGTGTCAATTTAATGGATGCTTCTGCAATTAAGCCATGTGACGAGTTTTTGATGCCTGTGTAGTTAATTTCAAGGCTTTGAGGATTGTATTTTTGATAATAGGCAATAGCATCGTAATCAATAAATACTTCTCCATAGTGATCTTTGGTGAATGCCTGCCGGTCAAAAGAAAAGAAAGTATTCCAGTTGCTTTTTAGTACAGGTGTTTTTTGTACAATCCGATACAACCATATTTCTTGTTGCGATGTAAGTTTTTGTGCCTGAGTATTAATGAAGCAAGCGACCAACAGAGTTATGGTAAGGAGAAATCTGGGCATACGTTAATATTTCAATTGATGTACGGAAAGTAATGAAAATAGTTTTCAATTTAAGCAGACTGGTTTTAATGTTTGTCAAGACTTGCAAACTAAAGCCTATCTTTGCGGCATGCAACAGTTACAAAAGATAAGTAAGGCAGCACTTCATAACTTGAAGATTAGGGCCATCAACCCCATGCAGGAAGATACGTTTGATGCCATTAAGAGCAAACAGGATGTTGTGTTGTTATCACCAACCGGATCTGGCAAAACACTGGCGTTTTTATTACCACTTTTAGAGGGATTAGATCGTACTAATACCAAGGTTCAGGTTTTAATACTGGCACCGGCGAGGGAGCTGGCTTTGCAAATTGAACAGGTGTTTAAACAAATGCGGACGGGCTTTAAAGTTAACTGTTGTTACGGAGGTCATTCCATTAAGACTGAGATTAATAATTTAAAGCATCCACCGGCCGTTTTAATTGGAACACCGGGACGTATTGCTGACCATATTCGTCGTGGTTCTTTTAACCCATCGTCCATTCGTTTTGTTGTTTTAGATGAGTTTGATAAAGCCCTGGAATTGGGCTTCCAAAAAGAGATGAAGGAAATTATTACTGAGCTGAGGGGGGTGAAACAGCGTATTTTAACATCGGCTACAGCCATGGAGGATATACCTGGTTTTAC
>JAKSBD010000471.1 GCA_022361295.1 Bacteroidales bacterium | reverse complement strand
CATCGGTTGAGTATTTTTGTTTCTTGGAAATTAGTTGCACCAGAGCCTTAATTATTGACCATTACAACTTCACTTTTAGCAAGAGTTAATTACGCTCCGCAATTGATATTTGATGATCTGTCATCGAGCCAGGCAATAGAAGCTTCGATTGAAGATTGAGTGAGAGCAAAGTTCAAATTCGCGTCACCCTTCGTCATATTTAGAACTTCTCGCCATGAAGCAGTACTTGATTTATCAGCTACTTTAAAGAAATTAGCTGCTTGATTGCACAAGTGGTTGCTCCTTCTATGATGATTGAGAGCATCTTTATATTCCCAGGCTTTATTTATGAACTTGGATTTCTTATCAGGCAAATCAGACGCTAGGATATCCCGAAGTTCTTGAAGCATAACCTCTTTTTCCTGCTTTGTTCGGGTTGCGTGGAAGAACCCCCAAAAATGATCAGCCTAAAATTTATACAGTCTAATCTAGATTCGATTCAATGTAGTTTGCCAAAATCTCAGCTAACTCCATAACATCAATATTTTCATGGCTTTTTTTGAAGTTATATTTCCCTGTAAAGGCTATGTGAGACCATGCAATCGGTGAAATTCTTGCAAATTTGAGTAATATCTCTTCATTTACACCGGCCTTCATCATTTTTTCATATACTGCGTTAAGGATAAGGCTATTGTAAGCAATAATACCGTTTGCCACTAACCTTGTTGCGTGTGCGCTTATACGGTTGCTGGTTACTTTTCTACCTTTAAATACACCATGATGTACTTTTCTAATCAAACTTTGAAGCTGGTGATAAGATTCTGTTCGATTTCTGGCTGTTCTAATGGCTTGTCGTAGGCTAATATCATCAATTAAGTTCAAGACATGTTTACTACTCATGATTTTGTTGTATTCAAACAGGGCGGACTTTAGCTCATTATAGCGAGCATGTGAGTTGAGTTTTTTCACAATTGTTGTTTGAGTATTTTCTTGCAAGAGTAATGATAGTAGAACTCTTAATATTCCGCGCTTATTCTTCTTAATTCTATTTACATTGATTGTTCCTTTGGGCTGGATAATTCCTGTATAGTTATTAATTGGTTTGACAGAGTACAGATTTTTAGCTGCTTCTCGAATATTTTTTATACTAGGGACGTAATCAACATTGATCGAGTCCAGGAATATAAAATTTAATTGATTCATAGAATGGTTATCACCTGTAACCATTGCTATATCGATGTTTGTTTCATTGCCGTATAAAATATCGTACAGAGCATGACCTTCATACTCATTGAGGCCGATATTCTTTGCATTTACTGCAACATTATTAGCGACTAGCGTATAAATTGAAATTCCAGGATCTTTCCCTAAATATTTCTTAGAATAACGGGACTGGAGAGTATACTCTTTTGTTGGCATCTTCTGGCCATCAGCATCGGCAAGCGTTTTATTTTTGATGAGATCCCATAATTGAAAGATTGGCAGTCCATGTATCAAGTCACTAAAGATATTATTTGCAGAACATAATGAACCAACATGGATAAAATCCTGTCTGGTTGACCGAAGTAAGTTATAGTTAATATCAGATATTTCTGACATGGTTTCAATGCTAATACCAAAGGCCTCAGCCAGCACAACAGCATTCACCGCTAATATATCTGGAGACATTCGCTTTTTATACCTGGTTTTCATATGCTCAAAGGCACTCCAAGCATTGGCATAGTTACCAATGAACATGATAAGGTCTGTTAACTCTATAGGCGGTAAATTATCAAAAAATGACCCCTGAAACTCTTCCTTACTTTCATAGCTTAAGCTCCAGGCTACGCCTCCCTCAGAGTTATCCTTAATAATAAAATTTAAATTTTGACCTGACTCTATTCGCTTCATTACATGATCCCATGTCTGATCAAGTGAATTTACATGCTTATCTAAATGATCGTCACAGAATAGAGGGATAACTGGGTAACCAAAATCATTAGCAATGGTTTCTACTGAATCTACTAACTTTTCGTCAACTAAGTCATTGTCTATATCACAGTAAGTCATGCTTTCATTACAGCATAACTGACCTTTTTCTAGGTATCGGTAAACTTTTCTATAAACGTAAAACTCAAATAAGTGGGGATTGATAGTATTTTTATCGTTACCTATCTTTAAATAGCTTTGTAACTTGGCTGGAATTTTAGACAGTACTTCCTCAGACAACTTTAATGCTGATGGTTGCCTGCCTTGCTGATAATGATTTTTTATAACGTCAATTAACTTTACAATGAAGTGATCTGACTTATAAAAGATTAATGGCACATTGAGTATTATGGGCCGTAGGTATAAAGAAATCATTCTAGATGATTTAGAAAAGTACTCCCAAACAGCATATTTCTTATCAAAAGCCTTTCCTCGAATGTAATCTGCAAGCATTGGGAATTGTGTGGCAGGAAGAATACTATACCCTTGTTTATCTAACTCATCATGGGTAAGCGTCTTATCACGAGTTGGGTACCAACTTAAAAATTGTGCCACTTTTGGCATTTCAACAACCATTTTAGAACCATAATCCATAGCGGCTTTGTTCGCATACTCTCGACTTTTATCGATGATATTTCTGATGTGATAAATAAAGCTGGTAATTAAGTTATCCATCATTTGCTGATAACGATGATATATGAAGCAAATAATCTGAAGCCACTGTTGGAATTGGCTTAATTTTTTTATTCTAGACGGCTGATATTGCTCAACTAAATCAGCATAGTACCGTACAGCATTCTTTGAAATATCCAGTGTAGGGATAAAACTCTTCGAGAAGACATATAACTCTTTAATACTGGTAATTTTATTAATTTCAGCTTGAAGCGCAGTATATTGGAAGTCTTTTTGATCGGAGCGAATATTATTTAGCTTACTAAAATGACCTTCCTTTTCCAGTAAGTTGCTCAACTGTTGTTTCCTTTGATCAGGCATAAGATTTAACTTTTGGGTTAATCTTTCATCTTCAGCCTTAAATGCACTGGTAAATAAATCTTGTAGAATACGATATCTAGGTATAATGATTTGCTTATTATCGAGATAGGCCAATAATTGGCGTAGTGTGTCGTGTCCTTTGGGGTAAAAACGTAGTAGCTCGCAAATGTGATTTTTAACAGTTGGAGCAACATCATTAGACCAGTCAGTAAAGTGAAATAGGCTTAATATTAACTTTTTCTGAATAACAAGGGAATTTCTAGCGATAGCACCATCTAAGACTATTTTATCATCATTAAAGTACTTTCTTTTAACATAATTGGCGTCGTCTTGGATTGATTGCAAACTGAATCTAAAGAATTGATGTTTTGCTTTGAAGTAGCCCAGTTGCAAAATAAAATAGATTTTTGTTTTAATGGTGGTTAGTTGTTCTAGTGCAGTTAACTCATCAGAACTTAGCTCAAAGTAAACTTCCCTTTCATCTTGATTAAATTCAGGTCGTTTATACAATTCATCAATTTCGGCTTCTGGTAACAACGATAGACGCTTTTTATTAGTCATAACAGTTCAAAAAAAGGAAGGTTAAAATGGACCAAAGGTTCCGAGTAAAAGTGCTCGCATTTTACACATCTTTCAAGTAAAATAAAGTGGTTTAATTAATCAAAGTTCAATTTAATGATTCTTAACTAATTTAATGGACTAAATTGTATGAAAATAGGTTATGCACGTGTATCAACCCGTGATCAATCACTGACTATGCAAGTTGAAGCTTTGCAAAGTGCAGGGTGTGACAAAGTATGTGAAGAAGTTGCTAGTGGTGCTAGAACAGCAAGACCTGTGCTAGATGAAATCATTCGCAATCTCAGGGAGGGAGATGTATTAGTCATATGGAAGCTAGATAGGCTAGGCCGTAACCTGGCACATCTGATAAAAGTTGCTACTCTACTTCTTGAAAAGAAAGTAGGACTTATAAGCTTAAATGACCCTATTGATACCACGACTCCTCAAGGGCGATTAATCTTTGGTATATTTGCTTCTCTAGCCGAATTTGAACGAGAACTAATTCGTGAGCGCACCAATGCAGGGCTAAATTCTGCAAGGGCTCGTGGCAGACAAGGTGGTAGACCAAAGGGATTATCAGACTCCGCAAAAGAAAGGGCTATTATTGCTGAAACACT
>JAKSBD010000694.1 GCA_022361295.1 Bacteroidales bacterium | reverse complement strand
GGGAGCTATTCCGTGTAGTGCACCTGGAATTAATGGTTCTGGCTCTAAGTACAGACGTCGTTCACGCTCGTTCTTCTAATAGATTGTTTTTTGCTGATTTGTTAATTTGGCGAACTGGTGATTTGTTGAAGTGTCGAATTGATAAAATGTTAAATTTCTAACAATCAAACGGTCTAATAACCTATTTGTCTATTGACCTATGACCTTTAGCCTGTGTCCAATGTCTTTCGTCTTATGTCTTTGATCTTACATATTGATACTAATAATACCATATGTCCTTCATCTTTATAAATCTGTCTCAGGTTATGAAGACCTTAGGTTCATTGAGGTTAATTCAGTAAGTATTTACTCGAATCGAAAGGCTTACAGATTATCAAAAAAAAGGGGCAAATATTTTTATATGAGAGGTAATAAACTATATTTGTTCTCCGTAAAATTAAAAGTTTAAATTTCACTAGGGAGAGTATGAAACAATTATCAACAGTGTTGAATGGCGTATTATTAGTAGCTGTTAATATATTATTTTTATCAAGTTGTACTAACACAGGTAACCAACAGGCAAATGTAGCTGGCAATGCAGAGGCTGATGCTGTTTTTCCTGTGGCATATATTAATACAGATTCATTGCTTTTAAATTACACTTTTGCCAAAGAGGTGAATGAGAAATTGATGAGCAAGGAAGAAGCTTCAAGAGCTGATTTTAACGAAAAAGCAAAAGTATTTCAGCAAGATGCAGTTGAGTTTCAACGTAAAGTTCAGAATAATGGTTTCTTAAGCATGGAGCGTGCTCAAAAAGAGCAGCAGCGTTTAGCGAAAGCAGAACAGGACTTAACTCAATTAAACCAGCAATTAACAAATGCTTTAATGCAAGAGCAGGATAAGTTAAACCGTCAGTTGCGCGATACATTAATGAACTTTCTTGATGAGTATGCTAAAAAGCATCCTTATAAAATGATTTTAAGCAATACACTTGGTGACAATGTGTTGTATGCAGCCGAAGGAGTTGATATTACAAAAGAAGTTACAGAGGCATTGAACGCCCGTCATGCAGCTTCAAAATAATTAAGATAAACGCATTAAATAAGGGCAGAGGTCATTTGACTTCTGCCTTTTTTAGTTTTTATGGATAAGTTATTTACAAAATACTTTGCTAAACACCCACAGGATTATTTGCAAACCAGTCCGAGTGAAATCAAAGTGGTGGTTCCTGTGTACCTCGAAGAAGATGATTTATTTATCATGCTGCAGAGCCTGAAAACAGCAGGACATAATAGCTCCGCAAGTATTGAGGTCATACTGGTTTTTAATTATGCAGAAACAGCCGGAGAGGCTATTGTAGAACGACAGCTGGCACTATTAAAGCAATGTGAGGCAAAACTTGATGAAATAGAATCGCCATCTTTTAAGATAACAATACTTAAAGATTTTTCAGTTCTTAAAAAGCATGCCGGCGTTGGTCATGCGCGTAAAACAGGAATGGATTATGCCGCATATTCTTTTGGGTTGGGAAATAAGCCCAGGGGTATCATTGTTTCTCTGGATGCCGATTGTGTAGTAGAGTCCAATTATTTTTCTTCCTTAAAGGCCTGTTTTGACAATACGACCGTTACTGGTTGCAATATCTATTTTGAACACCCCCTTAATGGAGAATTCTCTGAGCAAATATACAATGCCATTGGAGAGTATGAGTTACATTTAAGGTATTATGTTCAAGCTCTGCGTTTTGCTAGTTTTCCGTTTGCTTTTCATACAGTTGGTTCATGTTTTGCCGTTACGGCAGAGGCATATGTTAAAGCTGGTGGAATGCCAAGAAAGCAAGCAGGTGAAGATTTTTATTTTCTTCAAAAGCTCATTCCAACCGGCAGGTTTGTTGAGCTCAATAATACAATAGTGAGACCCTCATCAAGGCCTTCCGACAGGGTGCCGTTTGGTACCGGGCCATCAGTCAATAGCCTTGTTGCAGATGGAGGCGAGTACCAAACCTATAATCTGCAGGCTTTTGTTGACCTAAAAGCATTGTTTGAGATCAAGGATCAACTGTACACTTTGGCAGATGATGATATTGAAGATTTTACCCATCAGCTGAGTGGCAGAATGAGAAGTTATCTTGTTAACTCTGATTTTTTCACCGCCTTAAAGCCAATAAAAGATAACTGCAGTTCACCTGAGGTATTTAAAAGGCGTTTTTTTGAAGTCTTTAATGCTTTTCGGGTTGTTAAGTATCTTAACTATATTCATGCCCAATTTTTGGAAAAAACACCTGTTTTCGACGCGGCAATTAATTTATATGAACTTAAATATGAAGAATCCCTCGATGTATTTGATACTTCTGAATTGCTGAATATCTATAGGGGGCTGGAAAAGAATAAAGTAGACTTATAGACGATAGAATTGCTTATTCGGTTATTTGTTGATTTGTCGAATTGTCTAATAATCTATCAGTTTATCAATCTAATGACCTAACGGCCTAATGATCTATTGGCCTAATCAGTAATTCAGCAGGAATTAATGCGTGGCTTTCGTTTATGGAGGCTGTAAATCCATGATAATTAATGTACATTCCGCTGCAAATAAATATCCTGAACAAATAAATTCACGGTTGCAGCGAATTAATATGTATCTATTAACCCGGGGCGTCGCTATGCTTTGCCCCGGACTACGAAGATTGCAGACCTACAGCCTGCTATTTACAGCTTGGTAAATAAAAGTTTAACCACCATTTAGCCTAAATATCCAGTTGGCTATTTGTCTAATGATCTAACGACCTAATGATCTATTGGCCTAACGATCTATGAATCCTGAACCCGAAACCTTAAACTCTACCTTACTTTTTAATGCGTCGAAAGCTTGCATAGGTATCAAGGATGGCAGTTAAGACAATGAATATAACCCAATAGCGACGATAGGTAATCATGGCCCAGGCAGCCGGAAGCAACATTAATGAACTGTAAACAAGGATGGTGTGTACGCGTCGGTTCATTGGTTTTCCAAATAGCATGTTGTATAGGCGGATGCCAATCATTATTAAAGCGCCCCCAACAAAAACATAAGGTCCATAAGTTAATTCGCTCATATGCATTAATACGCCAATAAACACAAGAGCCATTCCAATGTAATAGCTTACACTTAGTACTTTATAAATATTCATTTGTAATTTTTTTAGTTGATGAGTTTAAGGAGCTTAAGAGTTTAAATAGTTGATGAGTTTAAAAGTTGAGAAGTTTATAAGCTGAAGTGACTGTCGAATCACTTAATCTTCGAAATGATGAAGGAGTTGAGCAGGGAGAACATCATAAATCCCAACATCGAACATCCTTAGATTCGAACATCATAAATCATCCATCATAAATCATAAATCCGATCATTCTTCTTCAACAACAAAAATGACTTCATCTTTCTTTTTCATCAGGTATTCTTCCCTGGCAAATTTCTCAAGATTGTCGAGGTTACTTTGTAACTCTTCCATCTTTCTGTTATTCTGTTCAATCTCATCAATGTAGTGTTGCTTTTGTTTTTCGAGCTGTGATATTCGCTTCGAAAGGCGGTACCGGTCAATAAGACTGTTTTGGTCAAACACGGTAATCCAAACAATAAAGGCAAGAGTTGCTAAAAAGAACTTGTTGCTAATTAGAGGTTTAATGTATTTCTTGAAATTTGACCAGTTCATTGATTTTGATTTTTACAAATGTAAGGTTTTATCGTGTAATTTTTAATGAGCATTCAGGGAAATTGTCTTAAAATGCTAATTGATAATTCTTTCTTTTTTAAATCACAAATTGCTCCAATTACCGCAATTCTAGATCCGTATGGCGGAATCATTTGTGTAAATCCGTGAGATCGGGGGTACTTTTTTTACCATCACTGTTAAAAGCAAAATAATTGGATAAGCATTCATGAAATTAAAGTTCGCTTAATCCCGCATTTTGTTACTTGATGTCAAAATATGTTTAACTCATACACTATTCTAATATAATTAGAATATGTGCTTGTAAGTTTGTGCTGTATTTACAACTTGACCGATGAAGAAAATAATAATTGATGAGGCACATGAGGAAATAAGACCTTTTATTGAAGGTATCAATGAAACGTTTGAAACCAGTGGAGAATGGATTCGCGATGCACGTAATCAGATTAAGCGATTTGAGTATAAAGGTTATGATTTATGCATCAAGTCATTTCGAAAGGCAACTCTTTTAAACAGGGTGCTATATTCCTTTGTAAGGAAATCCAAAGCACAGCGTTCCTTTGAGATAGCTCAGCACCTGTTGCGTGAAAACATCAGTACACCAGAGCCAATCGCCTATGTTGAGGTATTTAATCGTTGGCATTACATGACCCATTCTTACTATATCTGTAAGTACGAAGATGTGGATTACAGATTGTCGGAAGTGTTGGCTAATGAAGTAGCTGATAAGCAGATTATACTAAATGGCTTTGTCAATTTCACGGTCAATGGGCTCTATCCTAAAGGAGTCCTGCACAAAGACTTTAACAGTACAAACGTGCTGATACGAAAAGCAGGTCGTTTGAATTATGAGTTTCAACTGGTTGACCTGAACCGTATTAAGTTTGGGAAGCCAATCATGTTTCACAAGGGTTTACGTGTTTTGCAGAAGATTAGTGGTAATCCTATTTACCTGGCTGAACTGGCTCGCCATTATGCCAGCTATAAAAATAAGGACGAGAATGAAACCATTTATGAACTGTTGTTTGTAAAGTATCTGAACAGCATACGCAGACGATATAGCAAACGGGTATTGCATGCTCTCAAAACTATTATATAAATACAACATGTGTAATGCCAAAATGATCATTATATGATGAATTTGGCAACGTGCTTTATTACAATGTTCCAGGAATCAAAAGTGATTCAAAAAAAGAAAGGCTTTGCACATGCAAAGCCTTTCTGATATCTAATGGTCTATCGACCTATTGACCTAATAACCTAACGACCTATTCAGCTAAGAACGGATACTTAAAATCATGTGGAGGAACAAAGTTTTCCTTAATAGTACGTGGGCTTACCCAACGCATTAAGTTAATAGCCGAACCGGCTTTATCGTTTGTACCCGATCCACGAGAACCTCCAAACGGCTGCTGACCTACAACAGCTCCTGTTGGCTTGTCATTGATATAGAAGTTACCGGCAGTATCGACCAAACGCTTAGTGGCCTGCTCAATTACATAACGATCCTGGGCAAAAATACATCCTGTTAATGCATAGATAGAAGTCGAGTCAAGGATATCCATTGTTTCCTCAAACTTATTATCATCGTATACATAAATGGTTAATACAGGTCCAAACAACTCTTCTTCCATTGTACGATACATTGGGTTAGTTGTTAAGATAATAGTAGGCTCAATAAAGTAACCAACTGACTTATCATGGCCACCACCAACTATAACTTCAGCTTCGTTGCTTTCTTTAGCTTCATCAATAGCACCTGCTAATAAGTCAAATGAAGTCTCGTCAATAACAGCATTAACAAAGTTGCTGAAGTCTTCAGGAGGACCCATTTTCACTTCTTTCATCTGCTCTTTTACATAGCCCAAAATTTCTTCCCAGCGGCTGGCTGGCATATATGCACGAGAAGCAGCAGAACACTTTTGTCCCTGGTATTCGAAAGCACCGCGAACAATGGCAGTGGCAACACCTTTGGCATCACATGATTTGTGTGCTAAAATATAGTCTTTACCACCTGTTTCACCTACGATACGCGGGTAAGTCTTGTATTTTTCAATGTTATCACCAATAGCTTTCCATGTGCTCTGGAATACACCTGTAGAACCAGTAAAGTGGAAACCTGCGAAATCAGGGTGAGAGAAAATTTCTTTCGCTGCAACCGGACCTGATGCATATACAAGGTTAATAACACCGTCAGGTACACCTGCTTCTTTAAACAACTTCATTAAGAAATAAGCTGAGTAAACAGCAGTTTTAGATGGTTTCCAAACAGTAACGTTACCCATCATTGCAGGAGCTGTCTGAAGGTTACCCGCGATAGATGTAAAGTTAAACGGCGTTAATGCAAATACAAATCCTTCTAACGGACGGTACTCAACACGATCCCAGATACCAGGAGCCGACTCTGGCTGACCTGCATAAATCTCAGTCATGTACTGTACATTGAAACGGAAGAAATCGGCCAACTCACAAGCTGAATCAATCTCAGCCTGGAAAGCATTTTTAGACTGACCTAACATTGTAGCTGCATTAATAAGCTGACGATAAGGACCAGCTAATAAATCTGCCGCTTTTAAAAAGATGGATGCACGGTGCTCCCAGCTTAGGTTGACCCACTGCTCGCGAGCTTTTAATGCTGCATCAATAGCCATGTGAACATGAGTTTCATCACCCTGGTGGTAATGACCTAATGTATGTGCAATTTCGTGAGGAGGAAAGATGCGTTTCTTATTACCTGTTCTGATTTCTTCACCACCAATAAACATTGGGATGTCCAGCTCCTCAGAACGAAGCTTATTCAACATTTCCTTTAACTCAGCACGCTCTGGAGTATTCGGAGCATAGCTTTTAATCGGCTCATTTACAGCCGGCGGCACATTAAAAATTCCTTTTGGCATAGATTTTATTTTTTTGGTTTAATTACTTAGTCAAACTTGACTTTAGTTTATGGATATTCACCCAAATCATCTGATTGAAACAAATCTATGAAATAAAAAAGCCGATGTACATGAAATATGTCAGGGTTTGGAATGAATTTGTATAATATTTATCAGGTTTTAAAATTGCTAATTTATTGATTTGTCCAATCGTCGAACCGTCTAACTGTCTAATTGTCCAATTGCTTAACTATCTTATTGTCAAATCACCTAACAATCTAATAACCTAATGATCTAATCGTCTAATCGCTTAATTGTCGAACTGATTTGGTCATCAATAGATTAGTCTGCTTCTATGAGCCTATCAATTTTCTCTATGAATATTTTTGAGAAAGGCAGGAGTCTACGTACAGTCACTTCATCATAATCAAAAAAGTCATTGTAGTCACCTTTATGGCGTTTTTCAAATAAATCGGAATAGTGCTTTCCAAACAATCGATCTATTTTGCCTGTTTTAACGAAAAGTTGCCCAAACTTCTGCCTGGTTCCAGAATGACTTGTTGTTTCGATTCCATGTTTTACCAATAAAGCACCAACAGCATAAAAGCATGAAGAATACATTCTGTTAATAGCTGTGTTCCAAAACTTATTTTCAACCAGCACTTCTACTTCCTGTATTGTTTCTTTTGCTTTTTGAATTCTGTATTTGATATAGTCCGCTTTATTATAAGTGGTCATAATAGCTTGCCTTCTTGCATAACATTGTGGTAAAATGGAGTTATTTTATACTTGGTATTCCATTCTTTTTCAGAATAAATCATCGGGCTAATAACTTCACCGGTGTCAATTTCTAAATCGTAAAGCGGATCAGTTAATTCAGATTCAACATCTGATGTAATATTTTCACGATTTAAAAGGATTAGGATATCCCAATCAGAGTCTTTGTTCGCCGTACCACGAACTCTTGATCCATAAAGATAAATCTTTGCCAACGGTGCTTTTGCCTTTACAATAGTCTTTATCTTTTCAAGTATGTTTTTTGAGTTATCCATAAATCAAATATAATCAAAAAAAAATCAGGTGTTTTAATTCTTAGCTTGCCACTCAATATGTGAATTATTTTTGTTGTACTGCTAATTTGCCTGGTTGTTAATTTGTTAATTTGCTGATTCGTTGATTTGTCCAATTGCTTAACTGTCTAATTGTCAAATCACCTAACGATCTAATGACCTAACGGCCTAACGATCCAATAACCTAATGATCCAATCGTCGAATTGCTTAACGTCGATCTGTCAATTAATCTATCGTCTAACCGTCTAACTATCTAATGACCTAATGATCTAACGGTCTATTAGTCTAAATATGAATCCTTCATTTCTTCGCTAAGTATTTATCAATCCCATTTGTACAATAATAAGACGTCATATATTCGTTATTCATGGCCAGCAGCTTGTTTGCCTCTGCCCTGTTTGTGTTCTCTTTAGGGTGATATAGGTGATAACTCAAGGCCATAAATTTATTGTCTATACGTTTTAAGCCGTATTTTAAAAGTCTAATAAACAGGTCAGTATCCTCATGGCCCCAG
>JAKSBD010000439.1 GCA_022361295.1 Bacteroidales bacterium | reverse complement strand
GGCCTTTTTTGGATAAAAAACTACAACCCCTAAAGGTTGAATATCAACAAAAGGCTGTTGAGAATATTCTCAAGCATGTTGAGGCAAATAAGGCTGTTGACATTCATATAATCGATACAAAAGGCTTGAACGACGAGGTGTTAATGACATTGCAAGAAACCCTCAAAAAATCACAGACTAAGATCCATTACTTGAGGTAAACCAGATGGCTACAAGTGCTGTAAGATTTTCAGGTAATGATGTTTTTATTGCAGATTCTGATCTAGGAGATTGGCTTCAGGCGGTAACTGTTCAATTTAAACAGCTAATTGAAAACGGTGAAGATGTTGAATTGCTTTTGGAAGCCTGTCATGAATGGTGTGACACTTATGAAAATCTCCCTCCTGGATTAAAGGATATTGAGCTTGATGAAGTATTGAGAGACGAAGGTAAGAAACTGTTATTTAAGCGGTTGCTTGAATCAACGAAGGGTCTGGAGTCTGGCGAGGGGTTTGATTTAGTCGTGGCTAAAGAAGTAAGCGGGAAAATACTTAAAGGGCTGTTTTTCAATGGCTAACGTAGTAAGGGATATTAGAAATCAAGGGCAGGTTGTGGGCTTTAATACGGGGTGTTTGTTTGGTTTTTAATAGGGTTATCCCCCAATGCCTACAAAGGGTCAAAACCCTTACATTTGATCATTCTTGGTGGCTACATTGGCGTTCAAATTGGTTCAACGGTTGGTGGTCAGATTGGCCAGTTGTTGTGTCAAATGATTGGTCAACTTGGTCAGCAGAATGTTGCGAGTGGACTGGCTAACTGTGTACAAAAGGATGCTGCAAACGTAGCTAATTAACATGTTGATAACTGTGGTATGCCACAGTTTATCAAGGATGAAATGGGACAATTCATCCAGAGTTGGATACAGGATAATATGAAAATCATGGAAGACAACACTGCTGGATCTACAATGAAAAAGGAAGGTGCTGGTGGTGCTAATGATCAGAAAAATACTGCATCAACTGATAAACAATACTGCGTCTAGTGATGATCAAGACGCGAAAGATGCAAAACGAGACGAGTGTATTCAGGCTCAATCTAGGTACCAAGCAAACATGCAGATGTTTAATATGATTGCAAACATGACTGCAACTTCCCTTAAGTCACTTGGTGAAGGTTTGACGGCTATAGCACGTAAGCAATAAAGCATATTAGCTTCGTTACAGAGAAAGAAAAATCAGGGGCTTTGCTGGCCCCTGGTTTTTTATTTTTTTATAATTAAAAATGGTATTTGCTTTATGATCTACCATGGCGCCAAAAAATTAATATTTACAGCATTTATATTTTTAATTGTTAGCTGTGGTGGCGGAGGTGGGGGTGATGATGCTGAATCACCAGATAATCCATCAAGCGGGGAAAGATTAAATAGTAACGTTAGTGGTTACCTATTATTTGAATATGGCGATAATGGGTATCTAATGGACGTAAGCACAGGAACATATAGAAAAATAAATAATACAGACTGGGGCGCTAATAACACCTTATTTCCAAAACCTGATAGTGCATCTTTTTACGTATGGCCTGTACAAAATGATCGAACAGAGTTTTTACTAAAAGCACATGATTGTGATCACTCCTTTGGTGATTCGCTAACCTGTATTGTTCTCCAGGATTATCAAGGAAATATTAACAATAGTTTTTCGATGTGGGATACCTTGCTAGGTACGACCTTGTCACCGAATAAACAATATATAGCTTTATTTAGAATTCTTGCAGCCGATTGGTTTGAAATCTATACAAGAAGTGGTGATTTAGTAAGCTCAAATAGATTAGATTATACAAACTATGCTTGGTATGGGAATAGAATAATTTATGCAAGTAACAGACGATTTTACTTTACTGAAGAAAATTCAACGGTAGCTGACTATTTTCTAGAATTACCAAACAATATAGATACGTCAGCAAATATTGGTAGGTTAGTTGTTAGCCCAGACCAACAGAGAGTAGCATTTGAGTTGGTGTCTGAAGAATTAAGATACAGTAAACCATATATAATGAATATTGATGGGAGTAATATTCGACAACTGGCAGATATGCCAGAAAACTCAGAGTATAAAAACATAGTTGAACCACAATGGTCTCCTGATGGTAAGTGGATATTAGTTAAACAGGGTTATTCTGCCGTTTCTACACCTACCGATGGCACAAGACCTTATCTATATCTGTTACCAACAGAAGATACAGGCAAGGTATATATTATAAGTATTGTTGATAGTGAAAGATCACCCGAAATTAAAGAATTTTATAGATACGATAATATTGATAATTCTGGACAAGTTACGAATAACGCATTATCTGAAACCACAATGTATTGGATCCCTTAGATTTAAACATTCCATATCAATATGGTAATTAGCAATTAGAGAGCAATGCTAAGGAAAAATAGTACTCAAAAAACTCAAACATCCACCGCAAAAATTCAACAAACTTACTCCTAGTGTCAGGGCCTACTACCAGGCCTGATCTGAAAACTGCGCTATTTTTTTAGTTAGTCGAGAGAAGATAGCTGAATAGACAGAGAAAAATGTGATTATTCGGTAAGGCGGTCTGACAGCAGATATGGCAAATAATGCAAGTTCTTCTGTCATCATATTCTGACAGGGTTACTCCTAGTGTCTCCAAGATATTACGGAGAGTATAGTGGCCACTATAAAGATGGGTGTCTGAGTTATTAATTACCAGGCTAATATGACAGCACCATCACTTAAATCTCTTGGTGAAGGCTTGACGTCTATCGCGCGTAAGCAGTAATGGTTTAAAAATATACCAATTAATTTACCAGAGGCTGATTATTCAGCTTCTAGTATTCTATTTTTAATAGCGGGATAATTATTATGTTTTCGATATTTACTAGAATATTAACTTCCTTAGTAATGTCTTTTATCCTGATTAATTGTGGTGGAGGAGGTGGCGGTGACAGTTCTGGAGAAGGTCCAATACCAGATGATGAAACAGGGAATCAGACTAATCAGGCTCTAAGTGGTCATTTAGTACCTGAAAGTGATGGAAATGATTTATATATACTTGATGTGTCTACAGGATTAGGAGTACAAGTGCCTAATACAAATTGGGAAAGCCAAACAGATACCTTTCCCAATGGAAATTTTTATAAAACTCCAGTAGATTACGATAATAGCCAGTTTGTTTTAAGTGGTCGTGGGTGTAGATACTATTCTCTATCAGTAGATATTTCATGTATAGCTTTTCAGGATTATGATGGAAACTACTTAGGATTTTTTGATCTATTTTATGATGTATATATAGTGCGTATGTCACCAGACAAAGCGCACGTTGCTTTATTCAGGAATGTAAATCCAGGCTATCCTGATAGTGAATATTTGGAAATATATAATTTAAGAGGTGAGCTAATTAGTGATAAACTGCTTTCAGAGCGTTCGTTCCAATGGCATCCAACAAATGGAAGGCTTATCTATCCAAAAAACAATAGAGAGATCTATTTCACTAAACCATATTCAACTGAAAGTGATTATTTTTTAACTTTACCGAGTAACGGTATTGACGATTGGATTTATGACTTCAGCGTAAGTCCAGATGGTTTGCAAATAGTCCTTATAATGGCAACTGACGTCACTAAGTTTACATCTGCACAAGCCAAAGCATACATCATGAATATTGATGGCACAAATATAAGAAAGCTAGCTGACGTACCAGAAAATAGGGAAGGATATATATCAGACCCAACATGGTCACCAGATGGTAACTGGATTCTTTTTCGAGAAGGTTACGCGGCCGGGCAAGATAGCAATACTTTAGGCACGTTAGGATACTACTATATAGTTCCTGTAGAAGATAAAGGCGAACCATATATACTGAGTATTATTCCCGGAGAAAGATCGCAGGAGGTTATTCAATTTAAACGTGACATTGACCCATATAATAATAATGATCAAAGATTAGTAGATTATGCTTTGTCAGATAAACTAAAGTGGATACCCTAGTGGGAGTTATCAATTAAACCATATGGTAGCCACTGCGTACGCTATAAAAGGAACTACTATGGTGTCTTGTTCGCACGTCCGCCAAACCTGCACCCTTGCCAAACAACCAAAAAAACCGCTTGGTAGTGACTATTTTTTATTCTTCTATAACCTGCTTCTCGAATATGTGTGTTAGCTCGTCTTTTTTATGCCTCCTTAACTCTCCGGCATAGTGTGTTTTTTATAAATAACGGC
>JAKSBD010000468.1 GCA_022361295.1 Bacteroidales bacterium | reverse complement strand
TTTTTTGGTGTTTGTGGGTATCCACAAGCGCTCACTTTTTGCTTTTTTGGTGTTTGTGGGTATCCACAAGCGCTCACTTTTTGCTTTTTTGGTGTTTGTAGATATCCACAAGCGCTCCTTTTTACTTTTTTGGCCTTTGTGGGTATCTGCAAGCCCACCTTTAACATTGGTGAAGGTTTGCAATAACATGCCGGAGGCTGTTATTTTGCTCTTTTTACAATCATCTCGCAGTTTTTACAATCAAACTCAAGATTATAGCTGTCCTTTTTATTGTATAGGGTCAGTGGAAGTAACTGACGTGCTTCAGGATGGTCTTTAAGGCATTGATTATTCATATAAAGAAGGCAATGCTTTGTGCGCATCAATTCAGCATCTTTTATGGTAGAGTGCTTTTCAAAACCCCAATCACTTTTTTCAACGCCATGACGCGCATAGAATTGCTGTGCCTTTTCATTGACGATATTGGCGGTAAAGTTTAATTCAGATTTTGGGAAAGGGCAATCATTAGCTTTAAAAACAGTTTTTTCGGGCATGAAATGATCTCGTCGTCTGGCTTCATGTTTTTCAATAAGCAGGCGCCTTGCTGCATTTAGCTCTTTAGCCTGGAAAAACCATTCGTCATTTAAATCTATTTTTACTTGCTCAGGGTGAAATACGGTGCTTCCCAGTTTACTGATTTGAGTTTTTTTTTGTTCTTTCGCACGATCAGGGTTATTAGCTTTGCTTGGTGATAAATCACAAATAATGCTTGTTGTAAGTTGATCAGCATCAGTGATTGATAGCTCAAACTGATTGTTTTTTTCAATAAAGTTTATTTCAACCGCTATTGAGCGTTTCGTGGTGTTTTTAATGACAGCGTCGTTAAAGCTTTTGTCATGGTTGCGATAAAGCAAAGTGCCTTTGGTAATACCCTTCATGTTGTTTGGGTATATTTTGTTGCCCTCGACTTTGTTGACTAAAACACCATTAAGTTCCTTGTTTTTTGTAAAATATGTGAGTCCGTCTCCATTAAAAAGCTTTTGGCTGCAATCAATAATAAAATGGTTTTTGGCAACGAACTTCACTCTGCCCAGCTCTTCGCCAATGTTTTTTGGAGAATAGATGGAGCTAATATCCTGCTCGCGCCCATTAATGAAATATTTGGTAAAACCTCTGTTAAAGCTTTTAGAAGCCGAGGCCTCAAAGCTTGTTACAACGCTGCCCGACGAAGCCTGTTGTACATCATTTCTGTTGTTTATAATGGTGTTTAGCAGCTTACGGTAATGGGCGGTCACATTGGCCACGTAATCTTTATCTTTTAGTCGCCCTTCAATTTTAAATGATGCTATGCCTGCATCAATCAATGCTTCAAGGTGCGATGACAGGTTCAGGTCTTTTAATGATAACAGGTGCTTATCTTTATAGATATTTACACCATTCTTATCTTTTAAGCTGTATTTTAATCGACAGGGTTGAGCGCATTCACCTCTGTTGGCACTGCGTTTATTAATGGAGGCACTCATATAGCATTGTCCGCTATAACAAACACACAGGGCACCATGTATGAAGTATTCCAAAGGCACTGTGGTGCTTTTACGAATGTCTTTAATCTGATCAATAGATAGCTCACGAGCTAAAACAACCTGCGAAAATCCTACATCCTCTAAAAATCTTACTTTCTCAACGTTTCTGTTATCTGTTTGAGTACTTGCATGTATTTCAATGGGAGGGAGCTCAGTTTCCAAAAGTCCCATGTCTTGTATGATTACAGCATTGGCGCCTGATTTGTAGATTTCATGAATGAGCTTATTGGCCTGGTCGATTTCATGGTCGAATAATAAAGTATTAAGCGTAATGTAAACTTTAACGCCAAACAGATGAGCATAATTGATTAACTCTTCAATGTCGGCCAATGAGTTACCTGCATTTTTGCGAGCACCAAAACCAGGACCACCTATGTATACAGCATCTGCACCATGGTTAATAGCAGCAATGCCGCACTCCAGGTTTTTTGCCGGAGAAAGTAGTTCAATCGTTTTGGTTTTGGGGCTGTTCATTGAAATTTATTTAGCTTAATATATGACCTGAATAGGTATTTAAGTTATAATTTATATTTTTGCTTTGATGCTTTTTGCTTATTTCAGGGCAAAAGTAACATATTTATTTGACCCTATATCAGATGCCAGGTTTAGATGTAATTGTTGTATTTGTTGTCATTGCTTTTATCCTTCTATCGCTTTATCGCGAGTGGATGGGAGCCGCATTTACGTTCTTTATCGCGGTTATGGTGCTTGGCATCTTTAAGATATTAACACCCGCCGAAATTCTAGAGGGCTTTGCCAATGAGCAGATTGCAGTCATTATAATGCTTCTGTTACTGGGCGATGCCATTCGGCAAACATCGGTTATAGAAATATTTTTTGCAAGAATTTTCCCGGCATCTTCCAGTTATAAAGGCTTTTTAGCCCGAATGATGTTGTGGGTAGGCGGTTTTTCTGCTTTCTTGAATAACACACCTCTTGTAGCTGTTATGATGCCCTATGTGCACCAATGGAGCAGGCGGAATAATATTTCTTCATCCAAGTTGCTGATACCGCTTTCGTATGCTGCTATTTTAGGTGGTTGTGTTACACTTATTGGTACTTCAACCAACCTGATAGTAAGTGGTATGGTTGTCGATCAGGATATTATTCCGGATATGGCACCGCTTGAGATGTTTGACTTTATGTGGGTAGGGTTACCAATGTTGGTTATTGGTTTTGCCTACTTATACTTTTTCAGTTATAGGTTGTTGCCAAGTCGTGCCTCAGCCATGGAAGACTTTAAGGATTCGGAGCGTAAGTATTTGGTAGAAGCTGAAATAAGAAGTAACTCTGGTTTGATTGGCAAGGTGGTTAAAGATGTTGATTTCAAAGGAAAGTATGGTCTGCTGGTTGTTGAAATTTGTCGCGGAAAAGAGATTTTTCAGATAAGAGAAGGAAATTTTGTCTTATGTGAAGGCGATGTTTTGCGTTTTGCAGGAGATCATAATAACATAGCAGGACTTTTATCAGACAGCAGCGATTTAACAGTGCCTTCAGTTGGTATGATGTCCAAACTTAAAAGGTCACAGATTGTTGAGATTGTTATTTCCCACAATAGTTCACTTATAACCAAACAGGTTAAAGATATTTATTTTCGTGGCAATTATGATTCGGCACTTTTGGCTATACATAGAAACGGAGAACGAATAAGAGGTGGCATTGATGATGTAAAACTTAAGGCAGGAGACGTTTTACTCTTATTAGCCGGCGATAACTTTACCAGTCACATTCAAAATGAGATTGACTTCTATGTCATTTCGCGTGTTAAAGAATTACGAAAGCCAGAAAAGTATAAGATATGGGCTCTTTTTGGAGGTACATTGATGGCTATATTTTTAGCCGCTGTAAAATTAGTACCGTTGTTTCTTGGACTACTCATTGTTTTAGCAATGATTAATATTCTTAAGGTTGTGTCATCTAAAGATTTACCTAAGAGTATAGATTATAACCTGGGTGTTATTATTGCCTTATCGTTGGCTTTGGGAACTGCCATGATAAAAACAGGGGTGGCTGATATGATTGCCAATTCGGTTATCAGGGTGTTTTTACCATTTGGAAGGATATCACTTTTGGTTGGTTTGTATTTGATCACGACAGTGTTGGCTGCTTATATAACCAACAAGGCAGCAGTTGCCATTATGTTTCCAATTGCCATAACAGCCGCAAAAAACTTACCCCTGGACCCCATGCCGTTTGTGTTAGTCGTTTCATTTGCTGCGGCAGCTAATTTTTTAACTCCTATTGGTTACCAAACCAACCTGATGGTTTATGGTCCTGGTGGATATAATTTTAAGGATTTCTTTAAAATAGGGCTGCCACTGACTATTATTTATATGGTTGTTACCATATCCATTTTAAGCTATATGTATTTTCCTTCGTAAAAAAAAAGCTGCCCGGTTATTCGGACAGCTTCTGAAATTTTGGTATTCATTAATAATGACCTAGTAGTTTGGCTACTTTATCAACCTGCTTGCTTTTATTCGGATCAATTGCTTTGTTACTACTCTTGGCTTTTAGCATTTCCTTTCGTAGTTCAATAAAAGCATTGGAAACTTCAGACATGTTTTGCTGACTCTTAACCAACTGTCGTTCCATATCTTTTAGTTGAGCCGATTGAGTATCCAGTTGCTTTTGAATTTCAACACGTTTAAGACCGCTTTCATTGGCTTTTTCCTGTGATTGCTTTAATTCATCCTGAAGCATTTTATTACGTTGTTTAGCCAATTGCAAGGAGTAATTTAAACTAGCAGTATCACGTTTTAAAACATTAACAGTGCGCATGGTTTGGTTCAGCTCTTCATTTGCCAGGTATGAGTCAGCTTCTTTAGCTTTAAAATTCTTCATGGTCTCGTTTAGCTTAGAGCTTAATTCTTCGCTTTCATCTTTAAGCTGAGTAACCATTATCATTAAATCAGAAATTTCATCTGTTTTTAAAGCATTGCTTTTACCAAAGTCATTTTTCATGCTTTCGTAGTCCGAAATAGCATTTTCAAGATTAACCTGTAACTGTTTGCTTTCCGCTGTTTTCTCTTCGAGATTATCTTCTAACTTGCTGTTTTCAAGTAAAAGTGCATCGTATTTCTTTTTTGATACCACGCAGCTACTTAATGACAGAACGAGCGCTGTTAATACAAAAATTACTCTAGTCATATTATTTTGTTTTAATGTAGTTTCAATATTTCAAGTTGGTATTTGACTTTAAATATACCTTAAAAGAATAGAAATTCTACTTCTAAGAAAACCATTTCTTTATATAAATATTTATAATACCGTGGCTGAATCATCAAATATAGTGCCTGAAATAGTAAAAGAGTCACTTAGTTTTAAGATGCCATAATACAAGTTTTTAAGGAATGATTTTTGTTAATGTATGCGAGCAAAAGAAAAATAGTATCTTAACAACTTGTAATACCAAATGTATTATTTGATGATATTTTTGGTATAAATAATTGGATTCTGATTAAACCGTAAAAATATTGATATGCTGTTAAAAAAGATTAGCACTTATTTAGTTCTGATAGCCTTGTTGCTTGGTAGTTCGGGCATGCAGGCTCAGGATATAGAAATTAAAGGACGAATAATTGATGCTGAAACAAATAAGCCGGTAGAGTTTGCAAACATTGGTGTTGTTGGTACTTACCTTGGAACAGCATCTGATTTTGATGGCTTTTATCATTTAACTGTCGCAAAAGATTTCATCAATTTTAAAGTGCAGATTTCAGCTGTAGGGTATAAAGTCAAGGAATTTACTGTTGATGAGTTGAACGTACTTAATGGAGAATCCATTAAGCTGTTTAGTCAAACCTATGGTATAAAGGCGGTTGATGTTAAAGCAGACTCGAAACGATTATACGGGATTGTAAAAACAGCTGCAAACATTATTGAAGATTCATACGAAGGCTCCTATTCGGCAAATGTATTTCTGGATCAAAGTTACGATGGAAATAAAACAGAGGCTGTAATAAGCTATACAGATGAAAAGGGCTATGGTAACCGTTCGCTGGCCTCGGTTTTTGAAAGTAGAGGCTATGAAGTAAAGGAAGTACGACGTGATTATGATGTTACACCTCTCAAAAACGGAATGATTTTCGCCAATGATGTTCTATCTTTTGATATAGCCAGGCAACGTGGAAATATACTTGATGTTGACTTTGTAGATGAATATGAGTTAGAATTGGCAGAGGAGTCAATTGTTGATGGAGATTCAGTTTGGGTTATCAATTATAAGTTGAATAAGCCAAATGTTGCCAATACCGGCGATGCTTATTGCAAGTCTTATAATGGTGTTATTGTAATAAGGCAACATGATTATTCAGTTGTAACCAATAATCTTGAATTTACCTCAAAAGGATTTTTCCATGCAGGCAGAGATGCCTACCGGGATAGTAGTAAAGAGGCAGATTATGTATGCAAGGTCTCTGTTACATACCGAAAAACAGCGAATAGTAAATACGCCTTGAGTAAAATTGAGTATGAAGGAAATGGTGGAGGAACTTCTTTAAAAGCTAATTGGTTAGTTTATGATTATGGTTCTTTTAAAAAGGGAGCTGATAAAACGTTCTATACCGATAAGACTGAAAATAAAGATTTCTGGAATCGCTTCAGTTTACCATCCGAATAATAAAAGACATTTGTAAAAGTAAAAAGGGGATATGCTATAATAGCATAATCCCCTTTTTACAATATTGATAGATGTATTATTAGTTTTTTGACTGATAGCATTTAACCCATTCAACCTGAATATTGGCATTTGAGTTAATGTTCTCTTTATTATCAGTTATGTGTGAACTGAAAACAAGATACATTGGTGAAGCAGGAATATTGTTGCTTTGCTCATTAACCTTAACACCATTTATAAACCAGCTAATTTTGTCTTTTGTCCATTCCAGAGAGTAGATGTAATAATCATTGTCAAAGTTGGCTCCATTAATCTTTTTAGATACTATTTCAGGAGTATTGGCATTCAGTAATTGTATACCTGAAGTAAAGCTTTTTGCATTTTTGGAGTTAAACCTGAAAATATCAATTTGGGGGGCCATTTCTTCACCAACCATCCAAAAAGCATGAGTAACTGCTTTGTTGTGATTAACTTTTACCTTGGCCTCAATCTTACCAAAAGCTTGTCGATGACTTTGACCGGTACTAATCATACCCGAAGTATAGTTAAACTTCTTAGGCATAAAGCCTCTTTGCATATCCCATACTAAACCATCAGCTTCTTCATTTCTGGTATTAATGTTAACACCATTTCCATCGATACTAATGTTATTGTCGGTAAAAAACTGATTTTCGTTTTCAAGAACGTAGGTCTTATTCAGTAAAGCTTTACCCCAGTAATACCCTGTAATCCATTTAGCTTTATCTAACTGTTTGGCTGAAAATTCATCTTCAAAACTTAATTCCCATTTATTAATGTTGTTGAAAGAATTCTTCTTTTCAGTTTTAATATACCAATTATAATCAGGTGACTTTAATAACTTGTCATGTTCCTGAATCAAACTGTATTCTTCTGACTTTTGGAATTTCTTTTTGTCTTCCATCCAGTTTTTAAACTGTATAAATTTCTCAGAAGTAACTTCATGCTCTAATTCATGGAATGTTTTCAGCCGTTCCGAATCATGTATGTTTAAGTAGTTTTTATAGATAGCTGATTTTACTTGCTTGTTATAAAGCTTAATTTCAGCATCTTTACTAAGCTCTTTGTATCGCTTAAATTTTTGAAAAGCTTCTGTCTTTTTAAATCCTTTCTGCTTTTTCTCGCTTAAAAACTCACTACTTCTTACAAATTCACTGAGTTGAGCCAGTTCTTTTAGCTTAGTGGATTTCTCAATCTTTTTAACCTTCTCAGGCATACCTGATGCCTGATACCTAAAGTACTTCTTCAACTCACTTGATTTTTTCTGAGTTGTATATTTATTTAACTGTCTGTACTCAGCAGTATCTTTAAACTTTTCATTTTTAAGCTTATCAACTTTCTTTTTAAAGTCACTTGAGTTGATAAGTATCTCCAACTCCTTAATGCGTTTTAACTCATCGGATTCAATGTATGAATTAAAGCGTTCAAAGTCACTGTTTAACTGCTTAATACCGGCTTCGTACTTGGCCGTTTTTGGATATTTATTTGAAGTAAAGAGTGCCATTAATTTATAAGTTTTGGGCGTTTAGTTGATATCATACGTTTTTGAGCCAATAAGGTTTACCCTATAAACAATAATTTTTGCCTAATATATGTAAGTGTTCGCAAATAGAATTAAAATGTTCGGATATGAACGGTTTTAATTTAGGGCTTATTTTCATAAGATGCAATGTATCAGTGTATAGTGTTTTTTGGTTTGATAGTTGAGTTATCGTTTACAGCGTAACACTTATAACGATGAGATACAGTTACAGATTAACACATGATGAAAAGGATGAAACAGCCTATTTAAGTTTATTAACAATTTTTAGCCTTGTTTTTGATAAATTGAAAGGGTTTTTAAGAGTCTGAAAAACAGATATTAATGTAGATATTTGTGTTGTATAACATTTAATAGGTGTTAATTTTTTCAGGCTTACGAAAAACATGATTTCGGTCATATATCCTGAAATTCTAAAGTGTGTTTTTTGCAGCGAATTTGAGAATAGTTGTTAAAGATATAACGATTTTTAATCACGAACCATGAACGATTTATTACAGTTAGTTAGTTTTTTCGATACTACATCTTTAGAGGGGATGAGTAGAGCTAAGCTATTGAATAGGGTAGATACAAAATATATTGTATCACCTGCTGTATTAGTCAAAGCTCTTTCTGAACACATCAATGATTATGAAATTTTGGCCATTGATGGTAAAGTTAATTTGTCGTATAGTACTATTTACTTTGATACAGATGATTTAGCCATGTATAAAGAACACCATAATGGTAAAAATCATCGTTACAAAGTTCGTTACAGACAATACAAAGAAACAGGTGACAAATTTATTGAGGTTAAAGAAAAGATTAAGAGTCGCACAGTAAAACAACGTTTAAGGATTGATCAATTCACCTATCCTATTGCAAAAGGTTTAGAGTGCCTGGTTCATGATTGTACACCATATAATGCAAGTGATTTAGAGCCGAAATTAACTACCGATTTTAACCGTATTACCCTAATTAATAAGAAAGCATGTGAGCGAATTACAATTGACTTAAATATTCGCTTTACAAACGAGAAGCAATGTAATTATTCATTAGGTAATTGCGCTATTGTTGAAATTAAACGTGATAAGGAAGATGTTTTCTCAGCGTTTGCCCGCACTTTAAAGACAAAAGGTGTATTACCGTTGTCAATAAGTAAATATTGCCTGGGTACTATTGCTCTTAATAATAAGGTAAAGTACAATCGATTCAAACCACGATTAAGAAAGGTAGAAAAATTAGTAGCTCAAGAGCATTCACAATTATCAATGGTAGTTTAAGTTATTGAAGGGATGAGACTGTCTGTTATACTATTAAGCCTGTTAATTACAAACGCTCTTTTTGCAAGTTCATACGAATTAGATGCAGCAACAAAAGAGCGTATAAAGCAATCTGCGATTAGTTTTTTTGAGTCTGATGAAATAATTGAGCTGACAGTCAAAGCTGACTTCACAAGTATTAGAGCAGACCGTGATCGAACAACCAACGAATACCATCCTGCAACAGTTGTATTGGTTGATGACGGTGATGAATTACAGATTCCGGTTAAGATAAAAACACGTGGAAACTTCAGGCTTAAAACCGAAAATTGTGATTTTCCCCCCTTAAGGTTTAAATTTAAAACACGCAATGTAATCAATACAGCTTTTGAAGGCCAGAAAAAACTCAAACTGGTAACTCATTGCCGTGATACCAGCGAGACAATGCAAAATACCATGTTGCGTGAATATCTGGTTTATAAGATGTACAATACAGTTAGTGATAAAAGCCTAAGGGTTCGATTGGTTAAGGTTAAATATGAAGATACCGTATATGGTGAAGAACTTATTAAATATGCTTTTTTCGTCGAATCAGTTGATCAGATGGCTGAGCGTCTAGGCCTGGAAGAAGTTGA
>JAKSBD010000463.1 GCA_022361295.1 Bacteroidales bacterium | reverse complement strand
TTTCCTGGAAACCTGATGGCGGAATTGAGAAAACTCGTCCGTCTTTATCAGTAACAGCATGAGGGTACTGAGCCAAAACAGCATCAGGATCTTCAGCATATACCGGAATAGACGGGTTAAATGCCAATGCACTACCCAAGATAGAGCCATACTCAGAGTTTGTTTCAATACCTGAAGACACTACTCGAGAATAACCGGCGGTCATACCAACTTTAAGACTTGATAAAAACATACGATCATAATCGAATGCATCGTAAGTATTATTAGTACGAACACTATAGCGCTCGAAATTAGAACGATCGTAGTTACCACCAACAATACCTTCCTGGTTAAAATAACCAAAAGACAAGAAATAAGATACTTTTTCACTTCCTCCTTGCAGGCTAACCTGATGGTTTTGAACAGGAGCATCGTAGTTAAATGTCTCATCCTGCCAGTCGGTACCAACACCTGCAGAAGCAATTTGCTCTGGCGTGTAAGGAGCAGAGTTGCCATCATTCAAGGCAATCTCATTCATAATTACCATATACTCTTCGGCATTAAGCACTGAGCGTTTCTTCCATGGGTTTTGCCATCCGTAAGAAAAATCATAGTTAATGGTGGCCTTACCTTCTTTTCCTTTTTTGGTGGTTACCAATACAACACCATTGGCAGCTCGCGCACCATAAATAGCAGCTGATGCAGCATCCTTTAAGACCTCTACCGATTCAATATCAGCAGGGTTAAGGTAGTTAATACCTCCACCAACAGCCATACCATCAACGATATATAATGGATCACTGTTGTTGATTGTTCCGATACCCCTGATACGTACTTTCGATTCGGCACCCGGCTGACCAGAGCTCTGTGTGATCTGAACACCAGATACACGACCTTTTAATACGTCCTCAACGCGTGAAGGAGTACTCGCTTCCAGGTCCTCAGCTGAAACGCTACTGATTGCGGCCGTAACAACACTCTTCTTTTGTACACCATAACCAATAACCACAACCTCATCCAAATCGGTTAACTCTTCTTCCATCACAACATTTATTGTTGCTGAAGAAACGGTTACCTCCTGAGATGTCATACCTATAAAAGAAAATACAATCACGTCACCCATATTGGCTTGTAATGTATAATCACCATCAATAGTAGTAATTGTTCCAACCGTTGTGCCTTTTAAAACAACACTTACTCCGGGAACAGGTACTCCATCAGTACCAGTTACTTTACCCGAAACGGTCATTTCCTGTGCCTGACTTGTAAAGGTCAGTAGTAAGAGAATAATCCCTAATACGTGTTTCATAATAAATGGATTTAAAATTATTTGATGATACAAACTTAAAACCCATTTGTTAATGAATGCTAATATTATAGCCTCACAAAACACTCACACAACCACATACAACACCTCATTTTTACCTCACATTGATTTTTACTAAACACTGATATACTGGATTTTGAATTTCCTAAAGACACCACCTTATACCCCAAAGCACACTCACTTTTAACAAAAAGCAACATAAAAGTCCGAAGGGGCATATTTTAACATTTAAAAACACTTACAGTAGCTTTGTTTTAAAGAGCTATAAAGGCTTTTAAGCTCAATCTGAGGTGTGAAATTTAAATCGAACTCAGATTATCAAATATTTCCAATATATTCACTTAAATCATCGCCGGATTGCAAGCCTAACTTTTGACGTAATTTATAGCGATTGTTTTCAACCGATCGTGTACTAATATTCATCAATGAGGCGATTTCTTTAGAAGCCATCCCCATTTTAATATATGCACACAATTTCTTTTCCTTATCACTTAAATCGTTATGCTGTTCCATGAGGCGATTCAGAAACGTATGGTGCACCTGTTCAAACTGCTTTTCAAAACTTTCCCAGTTGTTTTCGTTCTCAATATCTTTTCTAATCTTTTTAACCAGATTATCGATCTTCCTCTCTATCTCTGAATGCGTCTTAATCTTTTTAATCCGGTTCAACTGCCCCTGTAACTCTGATAACAGATCATTCTTTTGAATAATATGTACCGTCAGGCCAGCCAACTCATTTTCTTTGAACTTCATTTCACTGCGCAGCTTATCGTTACGCATCTTTATTACTTCTTTTTCAGCTCTCAAAGCCTCACTAGTCAGCTGTTCTTCTTTTTTGAGATATCGCTGCCTTGCTTTAAGTTTCTCGTTTTGACGACTTGCTTCAATGCGCCTGTTAAATATCTGTGTTACAACAAACACAACGATTAACATTATAACTAAATAGCCAATTTTCGCATAAGTATGCCTGTGCCAGGGCGGTAATACCTTAAACTGGAATGTTAAGGGTAAAGACTGCACGCCATATCGGTTTCGGGCTTTGACAGTAAAATAATAATCCCCTTCACGAAGCTTTGTAAACTCGCGCCTGGTAGCTTTGCCCCAGTCGGTTGGTTCATCATCAAAACCTGAAAGGTAGGTAGAGTATTCCAGGTCCTTATCACTATAGAAAGTGGCCGCATAATCAATAGCAAAGAAGTTCTTCTTAAAAGGATAAACCGGTATAGCAGATTGAACATACTCCTCATCTTCATTTTGATGAAGCGTATATACAAGGCTATCGGCCCTTCCTCTAAACATACGTAAATGAACATTAAAGGGAATGCGAAAGTTATTATAATCCTGCATCACATAATGCGCATATCCATCTTCAATACCAAAAAACACATTCTCCTTATCTGACACATAAACAGACTCAAATCCGTTGACCAGTTTCTTTTCCAAAGGAATAAAGGGCAATGATATTTTCTTATAGCTTCCATCTTCCAGATACCTTAACACTTCTATATAATCGGGGTAGATCAACCAAAGGTTGCCATACAAATCTTCTTCGATATTTGACGGAAAGCTGTCTGAAAAAAAAGGATCAAGCTCTTCGAAACGCTCAATAATACCCTGGGATGAGAAGCGATACAAGCCCCGACTTCCAATAATGACTATCTGATTATTAATCTTACTGACAATCACATTGTTTGTATCGGAAAATTCATTGGCATCAAATTGTGTAACTTTATTAATCGAACTGTAATCATCCGAAAAACTTATGCAGTACACGCCTTTAAAATCATGGGAGATCCATAGCCTGCCCATCGCATCCCATTCAATAAAACGGGATGATTCAATAAAGCCTTCTAAATGCTGCTTAAAAACCCACTTATTATTCTGTTTATCAAATAGAATCAGGCCATTATAAGTTCCCGAAATCATCAGATCATCCCTACCGGGTACCTTTTTAAAATTCCAGACACCGTTAACTGATGAAGGCGTAATCAGACGGCCCGCATTGCCAACAATCTCAAAAACGCCACGGTTATGCCCGCAAAGCAGGTTGTCCTCATCTTTAAAAAAACTCCACACCTGCCCGTCTGTTCCTTTAACTTGTGTAAAAGACGTTCGGTCTTTAAGAGGATTTTTAAATTTATCATCGGCAATCTTAAAAACAGCCTGGTTGGTGCCAAAAAACCAGTCATTTCCATAACGCTCCTGTACATACCCGGTACCAAGATTATAATAGCCTGAAATGAACGAGACATTATTGTTTAAACTGATTCGTGCAATCCCATTATCCAAACCACACCAAACACCACCTTCCTTATCAACAAAGAGACCAAGAATTGTATTATTCATCAATCCTTTATCCTTATCAATCTCCATTACCAGGTCGCCGTCATTATTGGCAACAATTAATCCGTTCTGGATGGTCCCAAACAGCAAAATATCCTCGTCATAACGCTCCCCGCAGAATACATTGGCATCGATTAAAAGGCTATTTACTTCGCCTTCCCAGGCTTTTATTTCATTTAAATCCCATGTAAACAAGCCTTTATTCATTGTACTGATGAGTATCTCACTTTCGGAAAGAGCTATAATTGAAGACACATTCAATTCAGACAACTGCTCCCCTCCTGATACCGGAAATATACGTTCTCCCCGCACTTCGAGCAATCCCTTCTCTTCATCCTGCACCAATAACATTTCGTTGACCACAAAACACGAAATAAACCTTGAAACACTGGGTATGACGATTGTCTTCTCCTGATTTTCGTACAATACAATACCTGCCTCTGTATGAAAAACTATTTTATCATTCCATTTATTAATGGTCCACACATCACCCAAATTCTTTAAAACATCGGTATCAGCCAATGAATTAAAAGTAAAATGATTGGATGAATCATATTCAAAGTACCCAAAGTCGTTATTTGTCCCTAAATAAATTTTGTTCCCAATACACTTAACACTGCGTACTATACCAGCATTCATGTCATTGTGCAACGACCAGCTCACCCCATCATATTCAAGAAGACCATTATTGTTGGCAAAATACATCAGTCCATCGGCGCTTTGCGATACTTTCCAGTTTTGTGTAGCTCCTCCATACTGACGACGGTTGAAATATTCGATTTCGGGAATTCCTAACTTTTGAGCATTAATGATTGATGCCAGTGATAGTATATTTATAAGTAGAAAGAGTCGATACATGTGCGCATTATCTTAAGTCATGTGAAGATATAAAAAGAATGCTATTGATACTATTGTAAAAGAAAACATATTGAGATAAGACTTATACCAATATTACATCATCCAAACTACTAATGTCCCAAAATAATTTAATAACACGATACCATCAACATTGTTATTAAGACAATTATTAGTCATCATTTCTACATATTTTCTTCGATGTTTCTTCAATTTCAATCGAAGAAACATCGAAGGAACTTCGAAGGAACTTTGAAGGAACTTTGAAGGAACTTCGAAGGAACCTCACATTTAAAAATGAATTGACATCGTTCAGAAATGATAATAATTATCTGAATAGATGAGGACATTGTATTCGAAGCTTGTTCTCATTCTACTCGTTATTTTTGAACCTATTCATTATTTACACCGATTAGTAAGCAAAATCGGCGAATTTTGATGTCCCACTGGTATTAGATGAAGTTCCTGAAGCTTTATATGGAAAAATCAAACCACAAACACTGTAAACACCTTATAAACAACATCCCGTCGGTCTTACACCCCATCCCGTCGGTCAAATACACTAATATCACGCATGGGTAGGTCAATATCACACTCATATACCCTAATGTCACGCATGGGTAGGCCAATGTCACGCTCATATACCTCAATGTCACGCATGGGTAGGCCAATGTCACGCTCATACACCTCAAAGTCACGCGTAAATAGCATATATCTCCAACGCTGTCGTATGAGCAATGTCATAAAGTTAAGACGCT
>JAKSBD010000440.1 GCA_022361295.1 Bacteroidales bacterium | reverse complement strand
TATTTTAGTGTTTATCCGTGTAATCCGTGTAATCCGTGATTTGAAATGATGGGTAGTGATTAACCACAGAAGGCACAGAATTACACAGAAGGTAAAGTGAGCTTGTTAATTATTTCAGTGTTTATCCGTGTAATCCGTGTAATTCGTGGTTTGAAATGATGAGTAGGGCTTAACCACAGAAGTCACAGAATTACACAGAAGGTAAAAGTTATTGTCAGTTATTTTAGTGTTTATCCGTGTAATCCGTGTAATTCGTGGTTTGAAATGATGGGTAGTGATTAACCACAGAATTGCGCAGAGCAGAAATACGTTAGTTAACCCTGGTGGTAATCGTCGTTATCGCTGATTGTGTCATATTTAAATACGATTAAACTGTCTTCGCATTAATCTCCATTCTTCTTCAGTTAGCCTTTCTATTAATTCGAAATATGTTTTCTTAAAATTCGAATAGAACTCCTTTTTTATGTCTGATGCTTTATCCATTTTTTGATTCAGAATCTCTTCATCGATATGGTAATGCCGCAGGTAACTGCCAATTTCAAGCTCAAGTTCCCCATATTCATCGAGGTATTCATTGGTTAGTGCTTCAAACTGATTAACAATAGCGAGTGCATTAGGATTAACACCTCTGTTATTGACCAAACGTTCAGTTCTTCTTTTAAACTTATCTATTCTTTTTGTTAGACGATCTCTTTGCTTTCTTTTCTTTTTCAGGTATTTGTTCAGGTCTTTATCTGCATTTTGGACGGCTTCGTCCCATTGTTGTTTAGTAAACTGTTGTCTGACAGTTTGCCTGCGCACAAAAGCAAGACTATCCAGGCTGTTAGATCCACTTATTGTGTTTTGCAGGAAAATTTCAAAAGTATCAGGATCGATATCCTTTTTTTTTCTTGTTTTATGGAAGTTTCTGATGCGGTCCCTATGGGTTTTATAAAACAGTTTGGTATCTGCGCGATGCTCTTTAATGACTTCACAAACAATCATATTGGCCTCCTTATCCAGATTCTTTTTACTGTATTTCTCAATTGAAGGGATCAGGTATTCATTCGTTCCTCCTCCGAAAAGAAGCTTTATTAACAGGGCTATCAGCATATTGTTTGGTGCTATTGATAAATAAAAACATAAGTTACAACTATTTTATTATACTATTCGGGGCTTATGAAAGATAACGCCCCGCATTCCACAAATAGGAAGCGGGGCGTTTTTTTAAATCAGTAAAACAATCTCTAATATTCTAGATTTTGTATCAATTCAAACTGCAGGTTGTAACCCTGAGGAATCGTGATATTGCCATCGCCTCCCAATAGCGAAACGGCACCCATTGTAGCAGCACCTCTACCTGCACTTTTACCGCCATTGTAAACGGCACCAACACCTGCTCCGACTGCAACGTTTCTGGCTGTTCTGCGCCCTTGCCCTTCTGATGCTGATACAACCAATGCAGAACTGGCAATATCAACATATTCATCACCCCTTTGAATTTTAGTAAGTTTTAATGTAACGTCAGCTCTTCCGGCTAAACGACCTGCTGTTGTTGTTGAAATTACCTGTCCCATGACCCTGGTTCCGGCCGGAATAATGATTTTATTATCGGCTAATACATCAAAGTCAACAGTACCGCCAAACTGTGTGCCAGCTTGAGTGCCATTGGAACTTAATGCACGATCCAGCTGAATACTGACGGCTGTACCCGACGGAATATTATTGGTTGCAAATGTTAGGTGTTGATTAACTGCCAAAAGGATTATTATACCTGTAATTTTTACTAAAGTTTTCATGACTCTAAATGTTTGTGTTCGTATTAAATTTCTATGACACAAAAATGCAGGTAGAAAGCGTGGATTAATATCCCTTATAGCTCAATGACTATTCCTGATGGCTCAGTTAAAAATAAAGGAGCTCTCAAATGAAAGCTCCTTGTTGGTCAATATGATGGCTATTAGCCTTATATAGATCGGGAATCAGACTATTTCTTTATGAACTTAGAAGTTTGATTTATGTTTTCTCCTTTAATGTTGATAAAGTAAATACCATTGGATAGACCATTTATTTCGATCCTGGTAACTGATTCAGTTGCTACAAAATGATTAACCACAGCTCCTTTGCTGTTTATCAGTGATATATTTACATTACTCTCCGAATTTCCAAGGTCAATATTAATAAAATCTGTCGCTGGATTCGGGTAGATTGCGATACTTGCAACATTGCTTTTGTTGATTGAAGTTGCAACAGGGTCCAGTGTAATCATTGGACCACCGACAGTTATACCTGTTTCAGCAGTTACTTCAAACGAACCGGTTACAGTTCCGTATCCCGCCATGCTCACCGTATAATCGTATGTGCCGAACTTCACATCCGCGAAATCGGCAAAACCACCCATAGCCGAAGTAGCGGTATATGTAGTAACTCCATTAGTTAATTCAACAGTAGCACCGTCCAGCTCATTGCCGCCCATCGGTCCTGCCGGAATGGAAGAGTCGTAGATTACAAAGGCAAATGAACGTACCGGATCAAGAGTAATCATCGGCC
>JAKSBD010000470.1 GCA_022361295.1 Bacteroidales bacterium | reverse complement strand
GCCGTTCAAATTATGAATTTATACCCAAAAAATATTAAGGCACATTCTAAAATTCATTTAGTAGAAAATATGGCAATAATGTTAATCGAGGGGCTTTAGCACTAGTATCTTATGGTTTAACGTATTTAAGATATCAGGCCTACGGCCTTTGATTGACATTATTTGCTTTACCCTCTGAATCTCCCTTAAAAGGGAGACAAAAATGTGTTGATTAGCAAGCTGTGAGGATGTTCGATGTGGAGATGTTGGATGTGGGGATCTTTTCGAACACTCAATCCTACGGCCCTAATGAAAAAACCGTATTTCATTTGCTACGAAGATTTTCTTGCGCTGGCTCGCATTTGCAATCCGTACCTTATAATCAGACTATGATGTTGTTAGTTTTCAAGTATCAAGTCATAGGCAAACTTACCATTTTCGTAAAACTTAACGGTCTGGCAGCCATGTTTATTAAGCAATACAGCTGTATAGCCCGTTGAATTGTGTGACAAACCTTCTGTCTCCAATGTATATTCATAATCAACAACAAGCCTGTTCTTGACACGATTAATACCTGTAATCTTAAGCTTGTAAGCATTATTTCCATAGTTTTTCAGGATTGCAATGACCACTTTATCATTAAAGTCGGACTCCTGTAACCAGTTTTGCTCACTCATTGTAGCTGCAACACCAAACACCTTCTTAAATTCTTCCATACTTTTAATGTGCAGGTATTCTCCCGTATCACTGACCTCAACGGTGTTTTTTACAAAGTAGTTTGTGTAAGCTACGAAATTAACTTCTGCCTTTTGGCCTGTATTACAGGCGCATGCGACTATTAAAATAAGTACTGTTGTTATTGTTTTCATATGCTCAAATTTAGTATCAAGATTTATGTATTAAGGTGATTTACATGATTTAAGCTGAAATATGAAAGAATACTCAATTCTTTAATATTACGATCTTTAATATTCCGATATTTAATATTCCGATCTTTCTAATTTATGACTGATTAATATTAATAAACTCTACAGGAGAGAAATTCATCCGTTTATTAAACTCCCTGTGGAATGAAGCTCTTGATTTAAAGCCGTACTTCTCTGCTATGGCATCAATAGATAAAACCAGTGCCTGTTTGTCGTTCTTCATAAATTCAACCGCATCGGCAATCCTGTAGTCGTTTATAAATTCCTTTACCGTTTTATTATTTTCAGCTAATACTGCCTTACTTAGTGTAGTTCTGTTGCAGCTTAATGTATTACTTAACTGCCCAAGGGAGCAATTCACATCCAGGTATGCCTTTTCACTTTTAAACAACTCAATCAAAGCATCGTATACTGCTTTATAATCTTCATCCTTGTCGGACTCTACAACTGCTGCCGCGCGAATCCCATCGCTTGGGCTATTCATACCACGCGAAGGGATTCGCGCGGTAGCGGGGGTATGATGGCTATCGTACCGTTCGCTGGCATAGTTCCTTATGCTTCTTATTATAAATAATAAAAACACCACAAAAAAGGCATTAAGTACAAAAAACAGCCATACTTGCCACATACTGTTGTTGTGTTCGATCATATATCCTAAGCGATAGGTTTGATTTCCAAGCTTTATACTTTCCCACCTTGCAACAAATGGTTTATTACTATATTTAAAAGAAGTGAATTTGCCGGGAAAGTATTTTTTATCAAGTGTTTCATTTAAAAACTGCCTGACTTCGGGCTGTGTAACATTTAATTCAATATTCGACTCCAGCTTTAACTCATCACCTGTACCACTGGCGAGCAGCACTATATGACCGGCTTTATCGCATACTATAAAATGGCTATCCAGTTGTTTAATCTTTTGAAATGATTTCGCCATGTAGTCGAGTGAAACATCAACGGCTAATAATCGGCCAGAGTTGTCATTACTTAAGTTAGCAGCTTCTATAATTTCTCTGTTCAGCATATGGCTTTGATAGAATTCTGAAAACACAATTTTATTGGTATAGTACAAATCATTCTCAAACCAGCTTGTATCTTCTTTCTGAATCTGACTATTCTTTAAGCGTTCAATATTTACAGGCATTCCCAGCTTATCCAGTGTGAATTGTTCCACATAAACCTTCTTTTCATCATGGAATAAAAAACGCCTCATGTAACGTTCATCATCCAACTTAACAACCCTGAGTACAATACCGTCAGATGATAAGCCTTTAAACTCGTCTATTATCTCATAACCATTAATGAATGCTGAAAATATCCTTGTTCCAAAATTTATTCTTTCAAGATCAGAATCACTTGGTTTAACGGCAAATAATTCATTGACTGTTGTAAGCATTTGCACACATGACTCTTCAACACTCTCAAGCTTCCATTTCAGAAGCCTGGATTCCTTATCATAAACATGTTTAACCTTTTTGTCATAATTATGCATCCATAGCACAAGAACAAGAGCAGAAGAAACAGCAAGAACTATATAAATTGAAAGTATTGTGCTAAAATTAGTTTTAAGCGTTTTCATTAAAAGGTTCGGTTAAATTTGAATATTAAGGCCAGTAAACTCAATGATAAACACTGCTGCCGCGCGAAACAACGTTCGACGAAGTCAATCCCTTGCCATGGTATAGTTAGCCCACGCGAAAGGATTCGCGCGGTAGCGAAGGTTGTGCAGGTAACCGCAATTATAATAAAGCCAGTAAGTATAGCGGTAAAATTCTTTATAAGCTTATTCATCAAAAGCTTGGGTTAATGGTTGAACATTCAGTCAGGTTAAAAATCAATCTAAACACCTAATAATATGCCCTTTAAATATACACCATTTATCTGCTTTCTAAAAACACAATACTAAAAATTAGTATGGCCATACTAATTTTTGGTAGTCAAAAGTAGAATTACACGTAGTCCATTTTACTGTCAGGAGTAAAAAACGGCCAAGATTCAATAGTAGTTTTGCCAATGTAAATTTATTAAGTCAAACAATAAAAAGTTGCTACTATGAAGAAGCTAATCGTAACCATCAGTTTACTGGCGTTCATTACAATTTCATCATTTAGTCAAAATAGCGTTAAAATTGATGTAAAGCCATATTTGAAGCAGAACTGGAAAACATTAGGCTTAGTATACTTAGCCGGATTTGGAGAAGGGCATGCTGAATTATTACAGCATCATTATTACAAATTTGAAAAAAAGTACCCCAACGCCAATCATCAGTTCTGGGACCCTTCTTTATCATGGACCAATAAGTATAAAAACAATGACCCGGAGCAAGGTGCTCGTTTTTGGGGAAGTAAAAATGTTTTTGTAGCCACAACCGACGCCTATCATGGCTTTAAGTTCATGCAAAAGGCAGCCATGGTTGGCGCAGTAACCATCAATCTCAACAGTAAAAAGACATTTAAACAGTATGTGTTGGATGCTATTATTTACCTGGCTGCATATACAAGCGGTTTTTACACTTCATATGGCTTAATGTATAGGTAGGGTTAATGGTTAGTGCTTAGTTTGTTGAACTGAGGAAGTGAGGAAGTGAGGAAGTGAGGAATTGAGGAAGTGAGGAAGTGATAAACCGAGGAACTGAGGAAACGAGGAATTGAGGAAGTGATAAACTGAGAAACTGATAAACTGAGGAAGTGAGGAATTGATAAACTGAGAAACTGATAAACTGAGGAAGTGAGGAAGTGATAAACTGAGGAACTGAGGATCTAATGACCTAACATTCTATTGACCTAATGATCTAATAACCTATTGACCTAACGACCTAATAACCTATTGACCTAATAATCTAATGATCTATAAACTGATAAATAACAATTAAAAATTAAAGACATGAAAACATTTACATTATCAAATCTTATGGCAACAGCAATGGTTGTATTAACATTAGTTGCATGTTCAAAAACAACAATTCATCACCCGGTAACTGTGTTTTCTCAATTTGAAAACATAAAGCTTTTAGCCGATGTTTCTGATTTTGAATTAAAATCGGAGGAAATGGAAGATAATAGAATACCTACAACAATTATGGATTACCCGGCGCATGTATCGTATGAGGCAGCATCAGGTTTTATCAATAAAGCAGCCGGAATGTATGTGTATAAGATGACGGTTGAAGCTGAAATTGATATACCAGTGGATTTATTTGCCTTCTATTTTCAGGAAAAAATTGAGAAAGAAGTAGAAGGAGGTGAAGTGTATCCTACTAAAATTGGCGATTCATACTTTTTTACTAAAGGTGTAGAAGACATTGAAATAAAATCCGTAAGTGACAATCAAGTGGTGATAACCTTTAGTTTGAATAAGTTGGGTTTTATAAGCACGTCACCATGATGAGTGATTATACCAATATTACCATGACCTTAGCGTTATAATTCCATTCTTTTGAGTTTTCTTATCGTTAAAAAAATATCACAGAACTATGCTATGCTCATTTTTTGTAACTCAATTAAACTCAAAAACTCTGAAATTATTTAACGCTAATGCCATAATAAAATTGGTATTACTGGTTAATGGTTAAGGATTCGCGCGGTATCGAAGAGCTGACCTACAGCTTGCAAAATACTATATATCTGAATGTTGCAATCTTTTCGAACACTCGTGGGCTAACGTCCCTGGATAACGTCAATCCCGTCAGGTGGTAGCGAAGGGAGATTAACGGTGAATAATGTGAGACCCAATAACCCTGAATATGTGTACTGTGTCGTTCCTGTATCTGATTTCTGAGGAACGACACAGTTGTTTATTGAAGACTCCTATTTCTTAAAATTGTTGCTTACATCTTTAACTGTAAACTCGGAATCCATTGATATGCGACGTACTTTACCTTTTGCTTCTTTAAGGGTTCTCTGAATATCAATCTGGCACACCTGCTGCCCCTGGTAGGTTTTAAACGAATAAGTACGATTTTTAAGGTCAATTACCGACGTCCATGATGTTATTTCATTAAATACTTTTGTGCCGTTGGGCGTTTTCACAACTTCGCGCACCGAACCAACAGGAATATCAAAATTATTCATCAGGTGAAATACCTGTGGTACGGCCAATGAAGCTTTTTCCTGCTTTACAGCCGACTGTGAATAAATCGCTACGCGAACAAAGCGTGAAGGAGGCGT
>JAKSBD010000558.1 GCA_022361295.1 Bacteroidales bacterium | reverse complement strand
CTACCTGGGACATCCGGCATTACAGTTTATAAAAGATGTACCTGTGGATTGGGAGCAAACCAAGGTGCTTGATGCTAAGATAGGAAAGTACATTACAGTGGCCCGTAAAGATAGAGATAGTAAAAGCTGGTTTATTGGAGCAGCCACTAACGAAGAAGGAAGAACCAGCTCTATTGATTGCTCATTTTTGGATAAGGGATGTCAATACGAAGCTATTATTTATAAAGATGGTGATGCGGCTCATTGGAAGACGAATCCAAAGGAATACGAAATTCTTACGCAGTATGTGAACTCAGGCGATGTGCTTAAGCTCAATATGGCACCCGGAGGAGGCCTGGCAATTAGTTTAAAACCAGTAAAATAAACAATGATGAGATTTAGTATTCTATTAATTGTGCTTTTGATGTGCGGACTGTTGAGTGTTGCCCAACAAAAGAATCAACCCAATGTGATATTTATTTTAACAGATGACCAGGGGTATGGTGATTTTAGCGGAATGGGAAATCCATATGTGAAGACGCCAGCCATGGATCAGCTGAAAAATGAAGGTACCTTCTTCAGTAATTTTCATGTGAGTGCCGTTTGCGCACCTACACGTGCTTCATTAATGACAGGACGTTATAATTATCGTACCGGTGTTTCAGGTGTGAATAGAGGGAAAGTAAACATGTATGCCGATGAACACACCATGGCTGAATATTTTAAAGAAGCAGGCTATAACACCGGTTTGTTTGGGAAATGGCATTTGGGATATAATTACCCAATGCGGGCCATCGATCAGGGATTTGATGTTGCGTACATGTGGGACGAAATGCAACGGTTCAGAACTGATCCGGTAATGGAGGAAAATGGTGTCAATAAGACTTATAAAGGAGAATTTTTAACGGACGTTATTTTTGATAAAGCTGAAGCGTATTTGGAAGAACAAGCTCAGAACGATACACCATTTTTCGCTTATATCGCCACTTTTTTACCACATACACATCATGATGGCTCACAGGTTCCTGATGAGTATATGGAGCGTTTTAATGCTTATGATGAATTAAGCTGGCATACAAGACAATGCTACGCTATGATTGAGAAAGTTGATGAGCGCATAGACTTGCTGTTGAAAAAGCTGGACAAACTAGGTTTGGAAGATAATACGATGATCATTTTTACAACTGACAACGGACCGGCAGAGTGTTATCCTGGAGTTAACAGAGATTGTCAGTTAAGGTACAGGTGCGGACTCAGAGGAATGAAAGGAAGTCCCTACGAAGGGGGTATAAGAGTGCCGCTGTTTATGAAGTGGCCCGGTCATTTTGATTCTGACCTGGAGGTGGATGAATTTACAGCTCATGTAGATATTTTGCCAACATTAATGGATGTTATCGGACATCCGCTTAATGATGATAAAGTTATTGATGGCAGAAGCCTGTATCCGTTTTTATTGAAGGAAGAAGTTGATTGGGAGCCCGATTTCTTCTACCACCTTCATATGCCGGATATGGCTATCATGGAAAACAAATGGAACCGTGGAACCATCCTTCTTGGCGATTACAAACTTGTTGAGGGGAAGGAGTTGTTTAATATTGCAGAAGATCCTTTTGAGCTAAACAATTTAGCTGAAGTAATGCCTGAGAAACTGCAATTAATGAGAAAGGCCTATGTTGAGCGATTGGAATTGTACCTGTCGGAACGAGGGCTGAAGCGTCAACCAAATATTCTGGGCTCGGACAAGCAACAATTGGTTAACCTTCTCTATTTTGAAAAAATACCGGAGGAAAGTGGCTGGCCGGTTGAGGTGATTAAAAAAGGCCCTTATACTCTGATAATTGATGATATACAACATGCAGATATAAAGCCCGGAAGTCAATTTATACTCAAGGCCATGGGTAAGGAGTGGCGAATACCGATAAACAGGGATCAAAACGTACTTAGACTAAGTAATATCAGATTACCTAAGGGAGAATATTTTCTTCAGTTATTAATTGACGACGATACCTTTCCCAAAACACACAAGAGCTGGACGCCTGAACAAGGCCGCTATCATCGGCTGGAGTGGGGACATCGGCGCGTAACTATTGAGCTAAAATAAGATGATCCAAAGGCTGTTCCTGTTAAATAGGGCAGCCTTTTGTCTTTAACAAATCAGTATTAACCTCAGACTAACATTTAATTTCGATCTCAGCCTGTTAATGTCAGGGGCTACTCCAATACTTCCTTCAAGCCCTCTTTATATGCTCTGCCAATAGGTAGCTTATTTTCTCCAATTTCAAGAGTATTTCCGTAGTAGCTGGTTATGTGATTGATATTGACCAGGTAGGATTTATGAATCCTGATAAAAGAATGATTGATCAATTCTTCTTCGATATTTTTCATTCGTTCATGCTTGAGGTATTTTTTACCATTACCACAGTAAATGGTGACATACTCTTTAGTACCTTCTACGTGGGTAATGTCCTTAATCATTACTTTAACAGATTTATACCCACTCTTAAGGAAGAGAAAATCCTTTAGATTATGTGCAGGAGTATTGATCTGGCTGCTCTCCGGTAGTTTTGAAACCTTTAAAACTGCCTGTGCAAATCGCTCAAAACTAATGGGCTTAAGCAGGTAGTCACTTACGTTAAGGTTAAACCCTTCCAGTGCGTATTCAGAGTAAGCAGTGGTTAAAATAATGTGTGGCTTGTGAACTAATGTTCTTATGAAATCCAAACCTGTTAATCCTGGCATCTGAATATCCAGAAACAAGATGTCGACCTGATTATTCTGTATAAAATCATAGGCATCCATGGCCTTGTTAAAGGTCGCTGCCAGCTCCAGTTGGGGCATTTGTAATACATAGTTTTTCAGG
>JAKSBD010000188.1 GCA_022361295.1 Bacteroidales bacterium | reverse complement strand
TTCACCTTACCTGGTAAATACACCTGACTTTGTAGCTTGTCACGTACCAGCTTACCTTAACATGTACGACATGCTTAAAGGTTTGAAAGATGGTGGTACATTCTTATTAAACTGCTCTTGGAGTGAAGCTGAATTGGAAGGACATTTGCCAGCTCATGTTAAGCGTTATATTGCTGATCATAAGATCAAATTCTATACGATTGATGCAACTCACATTGCGAAAGAAATTGGTTTAGGTAACCGTACCAATACCATTATGCAGTCTGCATTCTTTAAAATTGCTGAGGTGATTCCTTATGAGCAAGCTGTTGAGCAAATGAAGAAAGCGATTGTGAAGTCTTTCGGAATGAAAGGTGAGAACATCGTTAATATGAACTACCAGGCTGTTGATAAAGGTGGTGAGGTAAATGAAATCTCAATTCCTGCATCATGGGCCAACGAAGCTGCCGAAGTGGTCTTCCCAACCAACGAGAAGGCACCTCAGTTTATTAAGGATTTCGTATTCCCGGTAAACGGACAAAAAGGTGATGATCTTCCTGTAAGTATCTTTAAAGGTCGCGAAGATGGTACATTACCAGCAGGTACAACGGCTTACGAGAAACGTGGTATTGCAGTTGATGTGCCGGAATGGATTTCAGATAACTGTATCCAGTGTAACCAATGTGCTTATGTTTGTCCTCACGCGGCTATTCGTCCTTACTTATTAGACGAGAAAGAATTAGCTGGTGCACCTGAAGGAACGGCAACTAAGAAAGCGAATGGTAAAGGTTTTGACGGTCTTCAGTATCGCATCCAGGTAAGTGCATTAGATTGTACAGGTTGTGGTAACTGTGCTGACGTTTGTCCGGCTAAAACAAAAGCCCTTGAAATGAAGCCTCTTGAAACACAGCAGGCAGAAATCAACCGTTGGGATTACATGGTAGAGGAAGTATCTATCAAAGATAACATCATGGCTAAGGACATGAATGTTAAAGCTTCTCAGTTTGCTCAGCCTTTATTCGAGTTCTCTGGTGCTTGTGCAGGTTGTGGTGAAACACCATATATTAAGTTAATCACTCAATTGTACGGTGACCGTATGATGATTGCCAACGCTACAGGTTGTTCTTCAATCTATGGTGGTTCGGCTCCTGCTACACCATACTGTGCCAATAAAGAAGGTAAAGGTCCTGCATGGGCTAACTCATTATTCGAAGATAACGCTGAGTATGGTCTGGGTATGGCTACTGGTGTTAAGAAGCTACGCGACCGTATTGAGCGTAAGATGAATGAGTCGATGGCAGAAGTGAATGCTGAAACAAAAGCTGCATTTGAAAAGTGGTTTGAGACTAAAGATAACGGTAACGAAAACGTAGCACCTTCAAAGGCGGTTGTAGCTGCTCTTGAAAACGAATCTCACCCTGTTGCAAAAGAAATCCTTGCATTGAAAGACTACTTATCTAAGAAGTCTGTTTGGATCTTTGGTGGTGACGGATGGGCATATGATATCGGTTACGGTGGTTTAGATCACGTTATTGCTTCCGGTGAAGATGTTAATATCTTAGTAATGGATACCGAGGTATACTCTAACACTGGTGGTCAGTCGTCTAAGTCTACACCAGTTGGTGCTGTTGCTAAGTTTGCAGCTTCAGGTAAGCGTATCCGTAAGAAAGATCTTGGTTTAATGGCTACTACTTATGGTTATGTATATGTTGCTCAGGTAGCAATAGGTGCTAACCAGGCGCAATACTTCAAAGCGCTTAAAGAGGCAGAGGCTTATCCTGGACCATCATTAATCATTGCATACTCACCATGTATTGCACACGGATTAAAAACCGGTATGGGTAAAACTCAGGCTGAAGGTAAGTCGGCTGTTGAATGCGGATACTGGCACTTGTATCGTTACAACCCAATGTTGGAGAACGATGGTAAGAATCCATTTACTTTGGACTCTAAGCCTCCGCAATGGGATAAGTTCCAGAGCTTCTTAATGAATGAGGTTCGTTATACAGCTCTTGCTAAATCATTCCCGGAAGATGCAAAAGTATTGTTTGCTGAATCTGAAAAGAATGCTAAATGGCGTTACAGCTCATACAAGCGTTTGAATGATTTGGAATATGAAGTGATTGAATAATAATTGTTCAATTTCAGATATACAGAAGCCGCTTTCGTAAGAGAGCGGCTTTTTTTGCCTTTATAAGTGTTTTTTCAATTCTGATACCTTTAGCTCAAATTAGTATTTATTTTAGTGTAATTATTAGAAACAAAAGATGTTAAAAGGGCAGAAGAGATATGGTTTTGCAAGATTCTTTGGTATAAATGATTACTTTTGTCAGCAGGGAGAACAACATTAAGGATTATGGAAGTCATTATTATTGAGGATGAGCAACTCCTTGCTGAAGAATTGCAAAAGGAGCTGCTGGCCATTGATACATCCATTCGTATTGTAAAATGTCTGACAAACGTTGCGGATAGCATCGAATGGTTACAGAGTAATAAGTGTGATTTGATTTTTTCTGATATTGAGTTATCGGATGGTTTATCGTTTTCAATTTTTAAAAAGCTGGATATTTCCATTCCTGTCGTATTTATCACTGCCTATAATAAATATGCGATTAAAGCATTTGAGACCAATAGCATAGGGTATGTGTTAAAGCCCATTGAAGCCGAAGACTTAAGAAAAGTAATTGAAAAGTATAAGAAGTTTCAGGTCGATAATCTCTTAATCAAGAAATTAGTATCACAATTATCATCCACAGAAACACCTGTCAATAACCCTGGCTACTTAAATCGCCTCGTATTAACTCTTGGGAATATTCAAAAACCCGTTTCGGTTGATGAAGTTGTTTATTTTATGGCTGATGACAGATATTTGTTTGCTATTACGCAGGAGGGTAAGAAGTATTATTACGACGCAACCTTGGCGCAGTTAGAAAACGAATTAAATCCAAGTCAGTTTTTTCGCGCCAATCGACGATATTTTGTCAATAAGAATTTTGTCGATGAAATTAAAACAATGAATAGAAGTCGTATAGAAATTGTGATGACGGAAGAAGCTGAAGAGAAAATAGTTGTGAGTTATTCCAGAAGTAAAGAGTTTAAAGATTGGATTATCAGCTAATGATTGGACAGGTTTTTAAGAGGTGGCATGTTGTAGCGATGGGAATACTTGTGGTTGTATTCTCTTTTGGTACTTATGGAATAAAACAGAAAGTGAATAGTCGGACGAATGAATTAAGTCGTTCAATTATTCATGGTAGTACCGTTGGTTATCAGAAATTTCTGAATAACTATTTCGATCAATATGATCGGATTTTAAGTCAGGTGGCTTATGTCTATGATGAACTTGAAATAGCTAATAAGCAAAAGCATGCCATATTGGATGCTATGCTTCAACTGGATAGTTCAATTGTGTCTATAGCGGTTTTTAAGGAAAATGCGTTTTGGATAGCCCAATCCTTAGAACTAAGTGATAGTATACCAAATCTTGCTAAGCTGCAGCATAAAGATGTGAATAATCTTAATGCCATAGTATTGGCTGAAAGGTATATGTTTGTTGGGCATTCGCTTAAGCATCAGAAGGGTAGTTGGTGCGCTTTATTAATCGATTTAAATCGATTGCATAAACAGTTTATTTTTGACAACATATATACATCAATATATCAGGTTGTGATTAATCAGCATCAACAATGCATTTATCACCCCGACATTGAAAAGGTTGGAAAACAGTATATGTTACCGCCGTTTATGGACGAGCATATCGAAGATGAAAATAGTCAATGGGATACGTTGCTGGTTGCGCAGTCAGATTATCTTCAGCTACCGGTTTTTAAAGAATATAGCCGGATGACATTTCAGGATAATTCATGGATTGTTTTAAATGTTTCACCTGGTTTTGAAGTAAAAGATATGGTGGCCGAGCAGGAGGGAAATATGTTCTTACTGTTTTTCTTATTTCTGTTCATGCTTTTACTGATAATAGTAGTAAGTATTATCAATTGGAAGCGGGAGCTTTTATTAAGAGCAAATGCAGAACAAGAGCATTTAAACCTGCTGTTGAAGCATGAAAAGCAAAAAAGTGATACCATCTCTATAAAATTGGAGCTGCTGCGTTCAGGACTTAACTCTCATTTCATGTTTAATTCACTTGGTACCGTTAAAGCATTATTAAACAAGAATGCTGAGGCAGCCCGAGCCATGCTTAGCGATTTATCGAAATTATACCGTTATCAGTTAACGATTGAAGGGGAGCAATTGGTGACCTTACGCGAGGAGTTAAATTTTACTCAAAAATATGTTGATGTCATTAACTTACGAAGCAATTCATCAATTATAATGAAAATTCACAACCTTGATGAATGTTTGGATTACAAAGTATTACCAGTGTCCTTACAATTACTGGTTGAAAATTGTATTAAGCATAACATAGCTTCAGAATTACAACCATTAACTGTCGATATTTCGATGAAAGATGGGCAGGTGATTGTAGAGAATGAACTGCGACCCAAAGAAACGATTGGCGAAGCGAGTGGTAAAGGCCTAAAGAATTTAAATACACGATATAATTTGATTGCTCAACGTGAGTGTACTTTTATGGTTAGAGGTGGTTGCTTCATAGCTACCATACCGTTAATCAAACAATAATAGCTCATTAAAGCAGAAGGGGAAACTGTAATTGAGTTGCCCCGGTATTAATAAAGGGAAACTATTAAATATAATTTGTGGGAAGTTAGTGTTGATGATAGTGTTGTAAATTGTAGGATAATAAGGGGAAGATTAGTAGGAAGAGGTGCGCATTCACGTACATAAATTTTGTTTTCACTACCTGTATTTATCATTTCACTGAATTTGGTTTGCGTAAGGACTTAAATGCTACTAATCTTACGCTCAGTTAACACGAATTCAGGGGGAATATGTCAAGCGTCTGTAAAGTCTACAAAAAGTGGAGTTGAGTACTGTTTTGTATTCTGTTAACAGGTGTATTGGCTGGTGATACAAAATTAAAAACACATGAAGTATTTCTTTCAAATTATATTATTCTGCTTAGTAATGGTTTGGCCTGTAAAGGCACAGGATAACTCAATGGATCAAACGGATATCCCGTTGAACCCATCTGTCATCAAAAAGACATTACCAAACGGATTTACTTATTATCTGCAGCACAATGATAATCCCGACAAGCAGGTTTTGTTCAGAATGATTATTAACGCAGGAGCGATATTAGAGACAGAGGAACAGAGAGGTTTTGCTCACTTTTTAGAACACATGGTGTTTAATGGAAGTAAGCATTTTCCTGGCAACAGTCTGATTGACTATCTACAGTCGATTGGTGTGGAGTTCGGAACGGATATCAACGCCTATACCGGATACGACGAAACCGTATATATGTTGCCAATGCCTAATGGAGAGAAAGAGACATTAGATAAAGCCTTCTATTTCTTCGAAGATTTATTGACAGGTTTATCTTTAAATACAGAGGATATTGATAGCGAAAGAAAAATTATTCTGGAAGAGTGGCGTACGACTATCGGCTTAGGACAGCGCCAGAAAGATGCGATGTATCCTTTGTTATTTCACAATTCAAGATATTTGCATCGCCGACCTATTGGCCTCATGGAAGTAGTTACCAAGGTTGGTAATGATGAAGAGCTAAGAAAGTTCTATCGCTCTTGGTATCGTCCCGACTTATCTACCCTGGTGGTAGTTGGTGATTTTGATCAGACAGATATAGAAAGGCGTATTAACAAGGCTTTTGGCTCAATTGAGGTGGCTGAGGATGCGCCGAAACGTAAGCGCTATACAGTACCAATGCATGATAATACGCTGGTTAAAGTTATTAAAGACAAAGAACTGACCAGTACTTCTGTTAAGATTGTAACCAAGTTTCCACATCGACCAGAACGTACCTTAGCCGACCTGAAAAGGAGTACGACCAATATCATTTATACCTATATGGTTAATCAGCGCCTGATGGAGGTTGCTCAAAAAAAAGAGGCACCTTTTATGTATGCACAGTCTTATGCGGCCAGTGCATCAGGAGGTACTGATCGTTACATGTCAATTGCCTCAGTGAAGGAGGGGCAGATTTTGGATGGAACCAAGGGTTTGATGAGTGAATTGTTGCGCATTAAAAAGTTTGGTTTTTCACAAGGCGAGCTCGACCGTAAGAAGGAAATTTTGTACAAAGACATAAGCAGAATGGCATTAGAAGCTGAGAAGTTGACATCAGGTCAAATGATGGATGCCTTGTCTAATCATATTATCTATGGTGAAGAAAATAGCAGTATGGATTTCAAAAAGGAGTTTGTACAGAATGTACTGGATGAAATTACGCTGGATGATATACAGGCCCTGGTTAATGAGTACATCAATGAATCGGAAAAGAATCGGGTAGTACTTGTAACGGCACCTGAAAATGTGGACACACCCAGCGAAGCGGAAGTCCTTGCTGCATTAAAAGATATTGATCAGGCTGCATTGCAACCCTATGTAGACCTGGATGTTACCAAACCCTTGATGGAAGAAATGCCAAAAGGAGGAAGCATTGTTAAGGAAACATATTCTGAATCAATGGGCATTACCACCATTGAATTAGCAAATGGGGTAAGCATTGGCCTTAAGCCAACCACATTCAAAAACGACGAGATCCGTTTTTCTTCATTACGCGAAGGTGGTTATTCCCTGGCTGACGATGTTGATTTTGATAATGCCAGCATGGCAGCTACTTTAGTTAGTCAGGGAGGATTAGCCGACTTTAATGCTTTAGAAATAGAACGACTGACATCTGGCAAGCAGGTATATGTATCGCCATACGTGCACCGATACACCGAAGGGGTAACTGGCTTTTCGTCCAATGAAGATTTTGAAACGTTACTGCAATTAACCTATTTGACGTACACGGCTCCTCGCAAAGATGCTGACAAGTTTGAGCAGTTCATTGAAAACAAAAAGGAATACAACCGTAATTCACTCAATAGTCCGGACTCTTATTTTGCCGATGCCATTAACAAGGTGATGATGCAGAACAGTCCACGTACTGCTACACTTTTAACACCTGAAAAAATTGATAAGATATGTCTGGATAAAGCATTTGACTTTTATCAATCGCGTTTTCAGTCCGCTTATGATACCCGATTCTTTATGGTTGGTAGTTTTAAGGTAGATGAGGTAAAACCCTTATTGGTGAAATATCTGGGAAGCCTGCCTGGTGATAAAATCAATACTTCGTACACCGACCATGGTATGCGTCCACCTAAGGGTGAACATCGTTATAGTTACCCGCGAAATACTGTGGAGAAATCGAAGGTGCTGATGCGCTACACAGGTAAATATCCTGCTTCGCAACAAGCACGTATAGAAATGGGCTTGTTAACAGACATCTTAACTAATAAACTCAATAAAAAACTAAGGGAAGAGATTGGTGGTGTTTATTCACCATATGCCTCATCAACTATTTTGCAACGCCCATACAATAGCTATCGGATGGATGTTTATTTTACCTGTTCACCTGCCAATGTTGATACCTTGATACAAGCTGCTTTAGGTGAAATTGAGAAGATGCAGAAAGGTATTTCGGAGGAAGAGTTGGACAAAGTGAAAAATGCATGGTTAAAAAACCGTAAAGGTTCGCTTGAGACCAATGGCTATTGGCGACGTGTAATGGAAGATCAGTGGACAAGAGGGGAAGATGAAAAGGATTTTGAACGATTTGAAAGGCAGATTAGCGAGGTAAGTGCAAAGCAGTTGAGAAAGCTGGCTGTTAAATATTTGAAGAAGGATGAACACCTGGAGTTTATTTTGAATCCTGAAAAGTGATTAAAGGAACTCAATGTGGTATGGATAAAATAAATAATAGTGAATGTAATGATGAAGTTTAAAATTAAGTACTTCGTTTTCGTATTCTTTACAATTTGTTTGTTGGGGCTTTGGGGACATGATGCCAAGGCACAAACACAAAGCACAATTGAGGGTGTTGTAACAGATGCGGCAACGGGTGAAAGCTTAATTGGTGTAACAATTGTGCTTAAAAATACAACTTCGGGCGTAATCACCAATTATGATGGACATTATAAGTTTGGGGGTTTAACCAACGAAAGCACGCTTGTGTTTTCTTATGTGGGCTACGATGCGCAGGAAGTAATAGTGGGAAGCAAGAGTATTATTGATGTACAGCTAAAACCATTGTCGCACGATTTGGATGCTGTCGTTGTATTTGGAGAGAATCAGAAGGACGTGCGTAAGCTGACGGGTTCCGTATCTAAAATTGATACGAAGGTATTTTCTGCTGGTACACCAGCTGCGTCATTCGACCAGTTATTACAAGGCCAGGTAGCCGGTTTGTCCATTCAGGCTAGTGGCGAACCAGGTGAGAAATCAACGATTCGAATTCGAGGTAACAGCTCGTTGGGTATTCGTGCTAAAGACGATGCTGAACTGGCTTCTGCTAACTTGGCTAACGAACCCTTATATATTCTTAACGGCTCACCTATTTCATCGGATGTATTCAATACCATTAACCCCGATGATATTGTTGACATCAGAGTGCTGAAAGATGGTCTTTCAACTGTAGAATATGGTACCAGGGGAGCCAATGGTGTTATTGAAATTAAAACCAAGCGCGGTATTGCCGGAAAAACGCAGTATAATGTGCGTTACCAACATACGGTTAAGCCTATTTCAGGTTTAGGTGGTATTAGCTTAATGAAGTCGGCCGAGAAACTGGCGCTTGAACGAGAGTTGGAGATTGTTGAAGGATTAGGGTATATATATACTCCGCGGCCAGGTGATTCAGAAGAAGAAATATTAATTAAGAATAGACGCTATCAACGTTTAGAAAAACAAAATACCAATTGGTTGAAGGAGTTGTCGCGCGTGGCACAAGTTAAAGATTTACAGTTGAGTTTTTCTGGCGGTGCTGATAATACGCGTTATTATATGTCAGCGAGTTACTACGATGAGGAAGGTGGTTATGATTTATCATGGGCCAGGCGTTTTACAACACGTTTTAACCTCGATCATAATATTAGCAAGAAAGTTTCCCTTGGTTTTGATTCTTCGGTAGGTCGTAGTCAGCGTTCTAAATCACAATCGGTAACACCAGCCAGTTTAGTATATACTTTACAGCCTTATGAAACCACGACCACTACCGATTTTATTGCCCGAGATCCTATTGTAAATGGTAATCAGTATTTCGAAGATCCATTTGATGATCTAAATGGGCGCTCTACTGAGTTGACAACATGGCGCATCGATCTGAACTCAAAACTTAATTGGAATGCTGCAAAAGGTTTAAACTTAAATGCTGGCTTTGGTATAACTTATAACGATGGTGAGAATAATCAGATAACTCTTCCTAATAAGGTGGTTGAAGAAGCCGGACGTTTAAGTGGGAAAGGAGCTTTTGCTAAAAGTGTTTCAAAATCGTTTATCACTCGAGTAAACCTTAATGCTGATTATAGCAGGCACTTTGGTAATCATTCAGTCTCCATAAATGGAGGAACCGAATATATTCATACCAAAAATTGGGGATTTGGCTACCGAAGTATTGGTATTTCCGAGAAAGTAGACCCCGAAATAGGAATGAATCCGCAAGGAACAATCACTCCGTCGAAGTTTAACGATGCTTTACGTGGTTATTATGCCCGCATCAATTATAATTTTGATTCACGCTATAATTTAACGGGTTCATTGCGCTACGATGGCTCATCTATCTTACCCGAAGACAAACGCTATTTGTTGGCATGGGGTACTGGTGCAGCCTGGAATATGCAGCGTGAAGAATGGTTTACAGGCGAACTGTTTGATCAGTTTAAGTTAAGAGCTTCTTACGGGGTTAACTATAACTCGGGTGGAATTCGTCAAACCCTTGGTTTACCATTCTATGATTTTACCAATAGTGATACCTACTTGGGTCAACGCGTTATTAACTTATTGGAATTCTGGAACCCGGATTTGAAGTTCGAACGCTCGCGTCAATGGAGTGTTGCCATTGATTTTGGTTTGCTGCAGCATCGTATTTACGGAACCATTGAAACCTATATTAAACATACCGATAACTTGTTGGCTATGGTAGACATACCGTCCAGTAACGGGTACAATGATTTGCTACGTAACATAGGTGAATTACAAAACCGGGGATTTGAGTTGCAGTTAAGTGCGGTACCTGTGCGTACTGATCATTTCCGCTGGACAAGTAGCATCAATTTTGCCTATAACGATAATGAGATTACAGACCTTTACATGCAGGATGAGATAAGGGTCGGAGAGGAAGGCTATTTTAAAGTAGGTGAACCTGTAAATTCGGCTTACGTTAAACATTGGGCTGGCGTCAATCCTGTTAATGGCTCTCCTTTGTATTACGATGAAAATCAGAATCTGGTACTCGGAGGAGCAGCACCGCAAATGATTGGATTTGGTACGTATACACACCCTGTAACTGGTGGTTTTACCAATATATTCAATTATCACAACCTGGAGATATCAACCTTGTTTACATATGCCTGGGGTGGAGTCAACTATAACAACCTTAAGGCAAGGATGATTCGAAATGTTAAAAACGGAGAGGTGCCTTACGAAGGCTTTTTAGATGATATATGGTTAAAACCGGGTGATGTTAAACCGTTACCAAATCCAAAGTTCTTTTCAGATACAAGTGTTAATTCATTGTTTGTCGAAAATGCTTCATATATCCGTTGGAAGAATATCATCATCCGCTACAATTTAAGTGAGCATCTGAATTTAAAAGGCTTTTCGGCTTTTAAAATTACTGCACAAGCCAATAACCTGATGACAATTACAGGTTATGAAGGTATTGATCCGGAAATAACTGGGGTAGGTCAACCACTACCAAGGTCATTCACGATAGGAATTGATGTTACTTTTTAATGTACTCCATTAAACAAAAGAGATGAAAACAAAATATCAACATATACTCGTAGTATTGAGCATAAGCATATTGCTGTCGGCGTGTGATTTATTGGATATCACACCGAAGCATGTGGTGCCTTTAGATAAAGCCTTCTCCGATGTTGAATCATACCAGATGGCGCTTAATAATGTGTATCGTCGGATGACTTCCTCGGTTATGAATATGCAGTCGACCGATTTTGCAGGTGATGATTTTGAAAGCGTTGTTCCAGGGTTTCTGGAGACAAACTATTATATCTATAATTGGGATTATAAAACACAGCCACAACCTTTTGTATGGTCTTACCAATATCAGTTAATAGCTCAGTTAAATTCGGTTATAGACGCCTACGATATTGTGCCGGCCAAAGATGATAATGAGCAAAGAAGCATCGACCAGATATATGCTCAGGCTTTAGGAGTTAGGTGTTGGTCGTTATTTAACCTGGCGCAGCTTTATGCCCCACGTTACGATGGCAGCAACGGACAAGAAAAGGCCATACCCTTAAAGCTTAAATTGGAATTGGAGTATTTGCCACAGGCCAGTTTGGAAGAGGTCTATACCCAAATTTTTGAAGATTTGGAGCTGGCGCAAAGGCTGTTGATAGATAGTAATTATGCACCATCATTCGACCAAAGAGCTTATCAGTTTGGTTTAGGTGCATTGAGAGCTTTAGAAGCTCGTGTAGCCTTATTTACAGGAGATATAGAGAGGGCAAGAACCGTATCGGCACATTTTATCAACACCCCCTTATTGGATAAATCAAACTACTGGATGTTGTGGGAAGACCAGTATGGTACCACTAACCAGGAGGTTATATTTATGACCCACGATTTAAGTGATACTGATGATGCTGACCTAATCGATTATTATGAGGTTTACCTGAACAATAGGGTGCATTTAAGTCAGGATTTAATCAGCAGCTTCGATGCTGATGATATTCGAAAATCGTCAGATTATATAGGAGCAGGTCATATTCCAAGCAAATATATAACGCCGATTAATGAGCGCAATAGTGCTGTAAGTCGTAACCTCAACTATAAATACATGAGGTTGGCCGAGCAATACCTGATTTATGCCGAGGCAGTCTTGTCAAGTGAGCCTAACGAGGCCATGCGGGTATTAAATATCCTGAAAGAGAAGAGAGGTGCAGAGCTTCTGACAGAAGCGCCTGATAAAGCTGATATATTGGCAGAACGGCGCCGGGAATTTTTTAGCGAAGGTTTACGGTTTTATGATTTAAAACGTTTGTCGGGTGAATTAAATCTTGTGGTGAGCCGGCCAAATGGAAAGGTGCTGGCACCTAATTCGTCGCTATATATCTGGGATATTCCCAAGGAAGAAATCAACTCAAATCCATACATCAATTAGTAACAGCTATGAAGTATATTGTTTTAATATTATTAATAGGCTGTGGCCTTTTGTCGTGCGAAAATCCTTACGACAATGTATCGGCTCCCAAGTATTACCATGATGATCCACTTGTTAGTTTGAGTTCTGAGCAGGCCGTTGTTAGAAAAGGTATTAATGTCATCAATAACCATACGAGCCAGGCGGGAGTGTATCGAGATAGCTTAGTGTTGAGTCATAAGCTTGAACATGATATTGTTGTTACACTTGAATTAGTTGATGAAGAAACTAATGGTGAGGTGGATACTAATTTTAGTTTTCAATCGGTCGTCACTATTAAAGCTGGCTATAATTATGGCCAATATACAGTTAGTGCACTGGAGCTAGAGCAAGAGCAAATTAATACTTATAGACTTGCGATTCGAATTAAAGAAGTGGATGATCCGGGAATAATAGCGGGACTCTACGGCTCAAAGAAAGAAAATCAGGCGCGCCCGAAGCGCTTTAAGACTTATGTATTTCAAAATTAAAAATTTATTAACCTAAGGTAATACACCTTTATTAAATTATCACAATGAAAAAAATGAACAAATTTTTCGCCCTAATGTTAGGAGCTGCTATCTGTTTTTCAGCATGTTCAGATGATGATGAATTAACTCAAGAGGAAAAAGACGCAAAACAAGCTAAAGAATTAATTGAACAGATCACAGAGAACTATACAACAATTACTTCTAAGAAATGGTCATTAAAAGAATATCAACCATCTGAAGCACTAAAAACAGCTGCTGCCAATCCGGATAATACTGATGCCAATTCAAGAATGGCCAAAATTAACCACGTAGGTAATTTTAACATGCAGTTATCTTTTGCTTCAACATCTACCGATTCATTACAAGTGAATGTTGATGTTAACTTGTCAGACGAAGAAATTGATGCGAAATTAAAGGAGTATCAGGACGCTATTTATCCTGATTTTAAAGACTGGGGATTTATATTGGGTAAAGAGAGCACATTAGCTAGTTTCAGAAGAGTAATTGCTGCTCCATTTGCTGCAGATAAATTAACAATTGATGAAATTACTAATGAAGAAACTGGTCTTACTATTTTTAAAGTGATTATGAGTAAATACGAAGGCTTGTTATACGATGATGTAGTATTAGCTCAAAGAAAAATTATTGCAGATAACGACGATAAAATCTATTTGAATGAAGATGGTACATTGACCGTTGAATCAACTCATAAAGATTATGGCGTTTCTAAGCTGATTATGGAAGAGGTGAAAAATTAAGTATTCAAACACAACCTTGTTCAGTTAAGGGGGAATTCGGAAACGTATTCCCTCTTTTTATATCCCTCCTTTTGTAACAGAATGTGTTGTAAGGAACACATTTTTTCTGATAATCGGTTCTTAGGAATGGTTAGGTACTTCATTGATATCTGATTGTAGTATTCGCGATTAATGATATTCTCATTGTAATTTATGCACCGTGTTGAATTCTAAGATATCAAAGCAGCATTAAGTGTGTCGAAATGTTATTTGGTGTGCAGGGTAACTTATCAGATGGATATTGTATGAAAGAAGTCCATTGTTGATGTTTTTTATGGCATGTGTCAATGTCAAGTGACGATGTGTGACTGAACATTGCTATTATGCGAAAAGTTTCCAGTATAATTTTACTTTATCAAAAGAGTAGTGGTCTGAGTAATGCAAAGACAAAAAATATTGTGTTGTTTTAACCTGTTCAGCCATTGATTTTACTAAATATTGGGTGTACCTTTTTAATTGAATTGTTGAAATAAGGACTGTTTAATCTTAATTGTAAAACAATTGCTTTCAGCTTCTTGTTATATGAAGCAAAGAAATTAATAACCCTTTAATATCACCTTTAACATGGATTTACGAACTACCTACATGGGGATTGAGCTTAAGAATCCCATCATTATCGGAGCCAGTAACTTAGTATTGGATTTAAAAATGGCCAAAAAGCTTGAGGAAGCTGGTGCGGCAGCTATTGTATATAAGTCTCTTTTCGAAGAGCAGTTAAACCTTGAAGCAGCAGAGTTAGAGGACGAATTGCACGAGTTTGACGACATTCATGCTGAAATGACCTCTCTATTCCCCAATATTGAGCATTCAGGTCCAAAAGCACATTTACTGGCACTTAAAAAACTAAAAGAAACAGTATCTATCCCTGTTTTTGCAAGTCTGAACTGTACTTACGATGTAAGTTGGGTTGAATATGCTAAATATTTGGAAGAAACAGGAGTTGATGGATTAGAGTTGAACTTTTATTCTACTATTTCAGATGTTGAAAAAACACCTGCTGATATTGAGGATGCGCGGATTGAAATTCTTAAGAAGATTAAGGCGGCTGTTAGTATACCGGTTAGTGTTAAGCTGAGTCCTTTCTATACTAATATGATGAACGTCGTTTATCGTATGGATAAAGTGGGGGCAGATGCATTTGTATTATTTAACCGTTTGTTCCAGCCTGATATAGATATTAAAGAAGAAAAGTTACGTGTACCATACAATTTAAGTCAAAAAGGAGATAGCCGTCTGGCTTTACGTTTTGCCGGTTTGTTATCATGTAATCTTAATGGCAGTATTTGTAGTAATACTGGAATTCATGATGGTGAAGATGTAATATCAATGTTGCTGGCAGGAGCAAATGCAGTACAAATAGTAAGTACTGTATATAAAAATGGTGTTATGCAAGTTACGCGTATACTTGAAGATTTATCTGCCTGGATGAAAGATAAAGGATATGAAAAGATAGATGATTTTAAGGGAAAACTTTGTAAAAAGAATGTTGATGATCCTCATGCTTACCGCAGAGCTCAATATGTTGATTACCTAATGAAAGCGAAAGAGTATCTTAAGAAGTACCCGGTAAGTTAAATGTTGATATAACAATAAGGCAAGAGCAATTCCAAACGGGATTGCTCTTTTTATTTTCATAATGATTCAATTTATTATTTATTAACGTACTCTGTAAAGCCTCAAAGTAGTGACTTTCCCAAATTTTTTGTTTATTTGTAGGGTTTTTGATGTTTTACTTCAAAATATCTTGAAATCATTGATAACTACTATTTTATAATAATTCTTTAATAATCTAAGTATGAGCAATAAACGCGTTTATACCTTCGGTAACGGACAAGCTGAAGGTAAGGCTGATATGAGAAATCTGCTTGGGGGTAAAGGTGCAAACCTTGCTGAAATGAACCTTATCGGGGTTCCTGTTCCAGCTGGTTTTACAATTACAACCGAGGTGTGTACAGAGTACAATCAAAAAGGTAAAGAAGCTGTTGTTGAACTAATGAGAGCTGAAGTAGAAGCTGGTGTAGC
>JAKSBD010000649.1 GCA_022361295.1 Bacteroidales bacterium | reverse complement strand
TACACATTCTTTTGTTTGTCTGGATGCCTGATATTATCAGACATTTAATCAAAATCTATATTTAATTCCTTTATATTTTCTTCAATCACTTCTTTTAAAAAACTTGTCACTTTAGGCAAACGGATATCTACATCTCCCATCACCTCTTTGACCTCGTTAGTGCTAATAGAAAATTCATCATCTCCACTCCTCACTTCAAATTGCAGATTAACACCTTCATTACCCGTTATCATCATAGCAGCCGTGGATGAAATATCACCCATGGGAGGCCTGTCTAAATGTTTACGGCCAAACCTGGCTGTCAAAGTTGTTCCTACCCCCAAATCCGAAGTCAATGTCATATCTCCTCCTGTCAGTTCAGCATTTTGCAAAATAAGAGGGATACCAAGTCCAACCTTTCGTGTCGTTCTTGATGTATAAAATGGATCGCTTACCTTCTCTAAAGTTCCTTTATCCATTCCACTTCCATCGTCTTCCACTTTTATCATTAACCATTGCTCATCTAAGGTTATGGTAAGCATCACATTATCAGCTTTTGCACGTACTGAGTTTTGAACAATGTCCATTATATGCATTGATAAATCCTTCATTACTTCAGCTCTACAATTTTTCTTCCCTCTTGTTGGTGCAGTGCTTTACGCAACTCACTAAAACTGGCCTCTTCCATTTCTATTACGGAATAATGTGTTCCTATTTGCTCCGGGAAATGAGCATCCGACGAGCGTAAAACTGTATATTGTTTTAACTCCGGGTGTTGTTTTAACTGCTCATCAACATCCACTCTGGCACTCATCCCAATAGCATCTGGGGAAATATCAAACGGCATAAATCCCAGTTGACTATACACACTAAAACTTGATCGGAAAATATGGGCCGGAATAAATAATCCATTTAGCTCTCTCACTTTTTTCTCAACCTCATCAATTGACTGATTAATGGCACTAATTAACAGACGGTCTTCCTGACCTACTATCTCCTCAGCTTTATCAACCCACACTTGATATCCAAATTTTTCCACATTATTTGGAATGTTCGTCAAGTGCTTATCCAGATATACCTGAAAAAGTTCAAGTTTTTCAAAATTTTCAAAGAACGTTAAACAGTGAACCTCTTCTTTTGTGGTAACTTCAGCTCCACACAACACTGTTAATCCTTTTTGTCTACCAACATTATATACCTCGGCACATTGCCTTGTTGAGTTATGGTCGGTAATTCCTATAATATCTAATCCACGCTCTAATGCTTTATTGACAATAACTACCGGACTCATCTCTAAACTTCCACACGGAGACAAAACGGTATGCATGTGCAAATCTGCTTTAAAGCGCTTCATATCATTGATTCAATAATTTGTATAGCTCACCTGATAATTCAAAAGCTTCCATTGATGAACTTAACAATGGTAATCCTTCATCGTTACTTTGGCTAATTGTATTTTCATCAGCCTCCAGATCTTTCACTATTATTACGGCTGCTACCTCTTTAAGTGAAGCCACAGCCATTACATTTCGATGTGTTTGAAGGGTTATCCATACCTGTCCTTCATCCACATTCCCCATCACATCACTTAATAAGTCAGAAGTATAACCCCCTTTTACTTCATTTTGAAGGCCTTCTTCACCACCAATTACTTTTAGTTGTAGTTTTTCTATGATATCAGAAACTGTCATTCTTTGCTCCTTTTTTCTTACAATCCTTATCTAATCGATCTTTACCCCAACTTTTTTCTATAATCCGGATGGAGTGTTGAGGATCTAATTTTTTTGTCTTTTCCATCATCCTCTGTAAAAACACACAGTTGGATAAATGTGCTTCCTTTCGAACAATGTCTTTTGCCAAACTCTCACAGCTTGGCGCGCCACAAGCACCACAGTCAATTCCAGGAAGATAGCACATCATGCGACGAACACGCTCCATTTTTTTGAGCGCAATACCCATATCTTCATCCAAAACCATCATGGACCGTGGCTCAATTTTGCCAACATCACTGTTAGCCTTAATTGTTTGTTTATGTTCGTCTGAAATATTCTGAATGTACCTTCCGGATGCATTTATACGATCAGCTCTGTTTTTAATGCGTTCTACCGTTAAAAAACGATTTTCGGTCAGCAATACCCCTCCGGCACAACTTTGATCGCAAGCACGCAATTCCAGAAAATCAACATTTATAATTTCATCATTTTCAACCTTCTCCAAAAACGAAATGACATTGTGTATTTCATCAATAGCCAGACACCGGCCTCTCATTTGACTTGCCTCACCATCAGTTAAACTCCAGTTTAATCCTTTAGGAGACAAATAAGGCACTGTGTAATCACAATTCTCAACTGCCTCGTTTCGGTTATTTAATACATGAAATACTTTATTGTAGAGGAAATCCATATTGATAACACCATCCACATTTGATGAATCATCACCAACGGGACTTTTTACCGTTGCTATCTTTGAAGCACACGGTGTTACATAGAAAATACCAATCTCATCTGAACTTTTTCCTTCTTCCTGCAACAATTGACGATAATACAAAGCTGTACTGTCAATTGGTGGTTTGATTGGAATAATATTATTTACTAATCCAGGGAAGCGAACTTGTATCAGCCTGACAATTGATGGGCAAAAAGCACTAATCATAGGCTTTTCTCTATCGGAATTCAACTCTTCAAGCATCGATTCATTAATTACATCAACAGTTGCCTCAGCTGGCACCACATGTGTAAAACCTAATCCTTTCAGGATATCAATTATCTCACACTCTTTTATACTTTTTGAAAACTGACCGATAAAAACCGATGGCAAAATAGCCACCCGGTGTTTAAAGTTAAATATCTTCTCAAAATCATCCTGCTCAACATAGAAAGCATCAACAGGACAGGCTTTCATACATTCACCACAATCAACACACCAGTTTTTTCTAATAGATGCAACACCATCGCGTATACGAATAGCATCAGTCGGACAAACATTCATGCAATGTGTACATCCAAAACATAAATCCTTATCGACTTTTAATGCGTGATAAAACTGTTGTTCGCTCATAGTTTTTAAGTTCTTAACTGGTCAATCTAGTCGTTAATTCAACTATAGTACCTTCACCAACTTTACTTGTAATATCTATTGTATCAGCATTTCTTTTCATATTTGGCAGCCCCATTCCAGCACCAAACCCCATCTCTCTTACCATGGCGGAAGCTGTTGAATAACCCACTTGCATGGCCAGGTCAATATCAGGAATTCCAGGACCCTCGTCCTCTATTTTAATGTATATCCGGTTCGTATCGATATCCACTAAAACGTTCCCTTTATAGGCATGGGCCACAACATTTACTTCCCCCTCATAGAGGGCAACAACAATGCGTTTAATGATTTTAGGATCAACATTTAGCTGCTTAAGAACCTTTTTCACACTACTCGCGGCATTTCCAGCCTTAGTAAAATTCCCTCCCTCAACTTCGTAGTTAAACTCCATATTAAAATCAATAAACCGGGCTAACGCCAGCCTCGTATAAAACACCTATGGTTCTGAACATTGAGTACTGACATTCAATAAGAACCATATTATTATCTTCAGCCACTTCTATCATTTCGGGTGTTATTTTCTTTCCACGAACAAAAACAACACAATTAATATCAGCCATTTCTGCCGTTCGTACAGTTTGCATATTTGTTAATCCAGTTATTAAAACCAGTTGCTCCGATTCAAGTGTTAACACATCACTCATTAAGTCGCTGGCAAAAGCATGATTAACTTCGCTATCAACATATTGCTCACCGCATACAACACGAGCATCCAGAAGCTCAGCTATCTTATTTATTTTAATTGATGACGCCATATTTTTAATTTCTTTGCTGGATTTAGTTTAGCATTCGATTAAAGAAATTTTTCCCGAATATGAAGACAAACTAATACTAATATACCGAGAAAAAAAAGGCCAGATGTTGGTTTTCATTAATACAGAACAAGTCTAAATTAAAACGCAACAAATCAGACGATAAGAAATAAAATAGCTAACAATCTGAAAGGTTTATTAACATTTGAGTGTCAAATCATAACAAAACTTAAACGCATGATTTACATCATGTTTATTTACAATTTCCTATCACATATATTCAATTGTAACATCCTTAAGAAATTTTTCCTCAAGCAAGCGAATAACACGTTTAACCACTGTTCTTCTAATTTCAAGCTCAACTGGTAAGTTGGGGTCCTGGTGGGCCACATTGATGCGGGTTCCATTTAGAATATGAATCCTGTCGCTTTCGAAGAGCATTTTAATTATTTGATCAGCAGGTCCGTTCCCCAACCTACTGTTAACATTGTAATTTTCTAACAATCTAACCACTTTACCAAGCGTTAAAATCCCCTCAGTGACCAGACTAATTCCTTCCATAAATGACACTGGCGGTAATTCGGGATCTTCTGACTCAAAGCCAGCATCAAATTTTAATGCCAGTTCCCTGGCAACCACTTCAGCAGTTGTTCCTCCTGCAATAATTTTACGACCTTTAAAACGCTTAACTTTTAATGAAAAATCAAAGTCATTATGCTCATCAAACGGAGGTCCGGTTATAAGCAGTAATTTGCGGGGCTCTCTGTAATATATTACACCGCATGATGTATCATCCTTAGGTTTATCACCATCGTGCAGTTGCGCCATATTAATGACTTTTTGAGCCAGCTTACCAGAGGATGCAAAGGGTCTGTAGTTTACAATTTTCTTAACATACTCTCCCACATCATCACGCCCCCAGCCAAAAGGGAAAGCTCTTGAGCCCATGCCTGATTGAACAATACCATCTGACCAGAAAAATATACGATCCTCGAGTTGCGCTTTAAACTTACAAATACGAATTTTCTTTCCTTTATTCTTTTCACTTTTCAGTACCAGATCTTCCCAGCCAGGATCAAATTCTTCCTGCCCTCTCATAATCAAACAAAGCGGATTATCATACTCTACTATTGTAGTTGTGCCATCGTCTTCAATATCGATAATTGTAAATGTACTGTAGCTAACCTTTCGCACACTACAAACCGGCAGCGTATTCATTATTATCTCAGCTGTGCGAGCCACTTCACGATGTTCAATGGTGAAATTCATAGCCATAGAAGCTGTTAATGTTGCCAGTACATTCGCCTTTACTCCACTTCCCATTCCATCAGAAAGTACGGCAACAATTCTTCCTTCCTCCTTAATCTTTTGAGAAAGAAAAACATCGCCACAAATAATTTCCCCAACATGGTTGTTTTGGCGACATTCAACATCGATAAAAAAACTATTTTCCAGCTCCATGGCTCTCTCCTAATTGTTGAGCTTCTATGATACTATTAAGCGTTTTCTCTGTTTTTGAGGCACTTTCTCCAAGCAAAAAGGCTATTTGCTGAACCGTTTCAAGGTTTTCCTTGATTACATCCTGGGCACGCTTGATCACTTCTTCCTTTCTTACTTCTGGCGTAACCAAATCACGAATAATACCACCTACAACTTTATTTCGTTTAATTGTAAATACTGAAACATTAAAGATTGAACCCGCATATTCTACGTCACGATCCAGCACATCCTGACCTGATTGTAAAACTGTTGAAAAAACCTTATAAAAATCAACCAGGCTTTTTAACTCAGCCCCCTTTAATCCCGGCACCACTTCAGCAATCTCTTTGGCATCATCACCTAACATCGCAACAAAACGTTGATTGGCCTCTATGACATTCAATTCATCATCAACAATCACAACTCCAGCCCTAAGTTTATTGAGCATGGCTGTTGTTGTCTCTGCTGCTTCACGTGCAAGTCCTTCTTCCACCCTTGCTTTTTCTTCGCTTTTTACAAGTGCTTCCTGCGTTTTTTTATACTTCTCATTTGATGCATTCACCTTATTGACATAAGAGCGCAATTTTTTTATAGAAAAAGTATAACATTGTTCATAATCTGTTAATCCCTGAAGGTGAGCAACTGCAAACTCCCGGCATGTAGGATAACCACAAGCACCACATCCCAATTGATCTTCACGCCTCGACTTTCCCATATCAGCTAAAATCACATCTACTTCAGCTTTCGTAGGTACTGGTAATCTCAAATCTTTGCTTCGATAACTACGAGATAAATCCAGTGTCTTGAATTCCTCAATATCCAAACGCCATTGATAAGCATCTATCGCTTTCATTCGTTTATTGACATATTTAATGACTTGCGAACGACGTGTAAACTTTTTACTTCCTTTTGACATCCCCGGTCCTTGAATACAACCTTTACAGTAGAATAAGTCCAGGTGTTGATTCAACTGATTTTCAGACTTAAATTCCTTAATGGATTGTAGAAAGTTAGTTCTGCCTTCAGTAATTAAAATATCACCCTCTAATAATCCCTGATTAATATCTACTGCCTGAAAAAGACCATGAGAAATTGGAAACAATCCTCCTTTACGACCAAGTGGTGCATCAAATTCGCTGAATTCAACAGTATTTTCTGCAATACCTTTCTGTGTAAAAAGCTCTCGTAACTCAGCAAAAGTTAAAACACCATCAACATGACCATCAGTATGATAAAAGTGCTTTACTTCGTCTTTAGCTGCTGTACATGCAGTAATATAAACAACCTTTATATCTTGTCCATATCGTTTATGTATCACCTTAGACATGGCAATATAAGGCGGTACAATGGGCGCCAGGTTATCAACCAGTTCGGGCTCCTGCTTTTCAATATAATTAACTACAGGAGGGCATTTGCTGGTTATATAGTGCTTACCCTGAAAATTATCAACCAGGTCTTTGTATTTATACGCAATTAAGTCTACAGCAAATGACATTTCGGTTACTAAATCAAACCCTATCTCCCTTATCATTGCCACGAATTTGCGATAATCTGCCACATCAGTGAATTCACCCGATATTGCCGGATCACAAATGGCAGCTACCTTACTATCGGTTTTTATCAGACTTTCAATATTTTCTATGTCACTTCGATATTGAATCGCATTTTGTGCACACATCGTAACACATTGACCGCATCCTATACATCGTTCAGGGAGTATCTGTGCATGTTTATCTGCTATTTTTATGGCTTTTGCCGGACACACTCGCACACAAGTATAACTCAGATTACATTTTTCCTTATCTGTCTTTATTAATTGCCCCATAAAAAACTTACTTCTCCTGTTCAACTTCAAAATAGCTGGTCAGTATCTCATAAACATTATCTACTGTCACCTGCGAAAAAATTTGATCATCAATTTGCAAAACCGGTCCCTCTTCGCACTTACCTCCACATAAGTCCCCGTGAAAAAAAACCTCAGCAGACAAGTTATGTTCTTTTAAAAACGCTTTAACAACCTCTAATACATCTTTATTCCCTCTTGAAAAACAGGAACTACCAAGACATATTACTATCTCATGTTTAGTTTCCATAATCTATAAACTCGAAAAACAAGTTTAAAATAGTAAAAAGAAACCGACCTAAGCCGGTTTCATTATAATTATTAATATCTGTTACGTTCGGTATAATGTGTATGAAGAAGTTTGTGAGATACTTCCCCCAGTGGTTCTTTCAAAAATTCCTCATACAAATGAACAACTTCCGGATTCTCATGTGATTTTCTAATTGGTTTTAACTCATCCTCATGATAAATCGCCTCACTTCGTTTCTTACGAATAGCCGGAGATGTAGGTATCGGTTGACCACCACCTCCCAGGCAACCGCCCGGACAGGCCATTATTTCAATAAAATGATAATCAGCTCTACCTTCCTTGACGGCTTCCATCACATGCTTAGCATTTGTTAAACCATGTGCCACACATGTTTTTAACTCCACTCCTTCAAGAAAATCCCATTCTGGTAACACATTTTCAATCTTTATATTCGCTTCACGTATGTTTTCCATACCGCGAACAGGAGTAATATTCAGTCCTTCAAAAGGCACTTCCCGACCTGTTACAACCTCATAGGCCGTTCGTAATGCTGCTTCCATCACACCTCCTGTAGCTCCAAATATAACAGCCGCCCCACTTGATTCTCCCATAATACTATCATATTCATCATCTGGCAAGGAAGCAAAATCAATACCAGCCTGCTTAATCATCAAAGCCAGTTCTCGCGTTGTTAAGACATAATCAACATCCTTAAATCCACTACTACGCATCTCTGGTCGGTCAGCCTCATATTTTTTTGCAGTACATGGCATAATAGAAATACTCACCATATTTTCTGGTTCAACTCCAATTTTATTGGCGAAAAACGTTTTAGCCAATGCTCCAAACATTTGCTGTGGAGATTTTGCTGTTGAAACATTAGGTAGTAACTCTGGGAAAGCATGTTCAATAAACTTCACCCAACCAGGAGAACACGAGGTTGTAAGTGGTAGCTTAACACTGTCATCCTTATCCTTCACAACTCTTTTTAAACGTTGCAATAATTCATTCCCTTCTTCGATTATTGTTAAATCAGCAGTAAAATCAGTGTCTAATACGGAATTAAATCCAAGACGACGTAAAGCAGAAACCATTTTACCTGTAACAATTTCACCAGGAGGCATACCAAGTGCTTCACCAAGTGCTATTCGAACTGCAGGAGCGGTTTGAACAACAGTATGTTTATGATCTGAATTTAGAGCTGACCATACTTCATCCAGGTAAGTCTTTTCAGTTAGAGCACCTGTTGGACAACGGTTGACACATTGTCCGCAATTGGTACAAACAACCTCAAACATTGGTTTATCAAAGAATGATGAAACTTTCATATGTTCGCCTTTATGAGCAACAGTAAGAGCTCCAATACTTTGTAACTGATCACATGTTCTTACACATCGTTGACACCTGATACATTTGCTATCATCTTTAATAATTGACGGCGAAAAATTATCAATAGTGTAACCTTTGTGGGCTATTAAGTCTATAAAACCGCCTTCTCCAACAATATATTCGGATGAAAGCTCCTGTAACTCACATTTACCATTCTTATAGCATCTGGTGCAATCGGCTCTGTGTTCACTCACTAATAATTCCACAATTTGCTTACGTGCATTTCTAACCTTCATGCTGTTGGTCTGAATTTCCATTCCTTCAGCAACTGGCATTGCACAAGCCGGCAATAAGCGATCACTTCCAACCTGTTCAACCACACATACCCGACAGTTACCGGCAACGCATAAATCCTCGTGGTGACAAAGGGTTGGTATGCGAACATTAATTGTTTTAGCAGCCTCGAGTATAGTTGAACCACCTCGTATACTAACTGCTATATTATCTATTTTTAGATTAATCTTGTCTGACATAATCAAGAGTTTAAGGTTAGTAAATCATTTCCTCACGGAAATTCTCAACAATGGATGAAAATGAGTTGGCAACGGATTGCCCTAATCCACACTTTGCCGTAACCCGCATCGCTTCAGCCAAATCCAGCAATTTATCAAGATAGGATGAAGATTGCTCACCTTTTTTAACAGCCTGAATACCTATTAGCAGTTGCTGAGTTCCTACCCGGCATGGGGTACATTGTCCACAAGACTCTTCAACAAAAAAGTCAAGATAATTATGTAACACGTTATACATTGAACGTGAAGAATTAAAAATCATCATAGAACCTCCGGTTGGCAGAGATGTACCACGAAGTTTTCCCTGATAACCAATAACGGTTTTACCAAATCGCTTACGCGGAACACAAAAACCAGAAGCACCACCAACCTGCACGGCTTTAGAATCACCATCGCCAAAGTCGTCAACAAACTTTTGCAAAGACATTCCAAACTCCAATTCATATATCCCAGGGATTGGCGTATCACCAGATACCGAGAATACTTTTGAACCACGAGAGTCCTGAATACCTAAATCTTTAAATTTGTCAGGTCCATACTTAAAAATAGAATATGTATGGGCCAATGTTTCCACATTATTTATAACTGTTGGTTTACCTTTGTAACCAAAATCAGTAGGGAACGGCGGTTTATTGCGAGGTTCGCCTCGCTTACCTTCCATACTTTCAAACAACGCACTTTCCTCACCGCATATATATGCTCCACTTCCCATAAAGATTTCAACTCTGAAATTTAATTTGAGCGAGTCAAGAAGGTTATGAAACTCTTCAATTACATTTAATAACTGCGGTTTTAGGAAGGTATACTCGCTTCTTAAATAAATAAAACCTTTTTTAGCACCAATTATTTTAGCACAAACTGCCATGCCGGACAACACCTTGTGCGGTACGCTCGACAAAATCTCCCTATCTTTAAAAGTACCAGGCTCACCTTCATCAGCATTACAAATAACATACTTTTCATCATCCTGTGATTCGGCAGCTAATTTCCATTTTAAACCGGTAGGAAACCCTGCACCTCCACGCCCTTTCAGTCCTGAGCTAATTAGGTCGTTAATAACTTCATCATCATTTCTTGCTAATGTTCTCTGTAGGATTACATCAGTATCATGTTCGTTCTTAAATATAAGATCGAGTCTTTGCAAATTCTTTTTCATACAATTGCGTGTTTTATGAAATCAATCAAAAAAAGATCTAACAATAGCTTAGTTAGCGTTGATTTCCTGTTGTTTATATTTCATAATTATTTCACGCACTTTTTCCGGCGTCAGTTCAGTATATGGTTCATCGTTGATTAGCATTGCAGGCCCTTTATGACATTGACCAAGGCAATTAGTTTCAAGCAGAGTAAACTTTCGGTCGTGAGTAGTTTCACCCAGGTTAATTTTCAAAACAGTCTCAAGTTCTTTAATTATCTGATTCTTACCGTGCATCATGCAGGTAATTGTTTTGCAAACACGAATGACATATTTGCCAAGAGGCTTAGTATGAAGAAAAGAATAGAAAGTGGCGGTTCCAAATACCTGAGCTGCAGATATATTCAGCTCACGCGCCACTTCTACCATGGCATCTTCTGAAATGTGCTGTTCCTGGTGTACGATTCCTTGAAGAATAGGTAAAAGGCTCTCCATTGACCGGCCATGTAGGTCTGCCAATCCTTTTACCAATTGTTTAACTTCAGCCATAATTGTTGATTTAAGGGTTATTAAAAAAATACTGGTATAAAGAATTATTTCTCTATAAGTTAATATTTTTTAACATTTAATTACATGATAAATCTCATAATTACAGATTTTATTCATTATTAATACTCATTCTTAATAGTTTACTATCAACATATTAATAACTATTTAGGTATTTATAGTACTTTAACTAAAATTATCAGTAATCGAATCAGATGGTTTTATAAATCCTGTCATTTTTCCGATCTTTGCATAAAATTACAATCGTGAATCAGAAAGAGCTTCAGCAAATGATCCTGGAAGGAGAACACCAAACGCAGGATTTTAAATTTGCAATTACAGATACCAAAAAGATAGCACGTTCAATTGCTGCTTTCGCCAATACAGATGGGGGACGCCTTCTTATAGGTGTTAAGGATAACGGCAAAATTGCCGGCGTCGAATCAGACGAGGAATATTACATGATTGAGTCGGCTGCCTCACGTCATTGTCGCCCGGGCATTAAGTTTGAAACACGCAAGTGGGAAGTTGAAGGAAAAACCGTATTGGAAATTATAATTGAAAAAAGTAAAAATCGTCCTCACTCAGCTCCTGATAAAGATGGAAAACCTACTTATTATGTTAGAGTAAAAGATCAAAACTTAGTCGCTAACCGAATTCTGACAGAAGTCTGGAAAAGAGACAAACATCCGGGAGGTGCATTATTAAAAGTTAAATATGCAGAAAGCAAACTTCTGACATATCTGGGCATTCATGGTTATATTACTTTTTCAAAATTCTGTGGCATGGCGAATATAAGTCCGCGGAAAGCAGAGAAAATACTGATTAATCTTATCCACATGAAAGTAATTGAGATGGATATCACAGAAAATCAAATATTTTATAAAATGAATAGCAAACCTGAATATCCTGAACCAAATCAGGATTTACCAGAAGACTGGTAGGTTTCCTTTTCTTTTATGGCATCATAGAAAATCTGCTGGATGCTTGGCCGAACATTCATCTGGTAGATTAATCTATTGTTGCGGGTCGGATAAACCCGATTAGACAAAAAGATATACACCAATTGATATTGAGGATCAACCCAAACAAAAGTTCCTGTAAAGCCACTATGCCCAAAACTTTCCGGACTAACACCGGGTGCAGGATAGCTCTCTTTAATTGATAAGGTATCATTACCAAACAAGGGTTTATCAAAACCAGCTCCTCTCCTGTTGCCATTATCAGCATACTGTACTCTTGTAAACTCATCAAATACAGTTTCTGATATATATTGCCTACCCGCATAACTTCCCTTATTCAGGTACATTTGCATTAGCTTGGCTAAATCATCGGCACTCGAAAATAAACCAGCATTACCCGAAATGCCCCCCATCACTGCAGCAGCCTCGTCATGCACCAACCCTTTAATTTGTTTATTACGAAAATTGGTATCATTTTCTGTAGGCACAATCCTGTTATGATTCACTTTGCCCAATGGGTTATAACACATTGAGGAAGATCCTAAAGGATTATAGAATTCTGTGTATAAAAGTGTTTCATAATTCGCAAGGAATAAATTAGATAATAATTGCGGGTATATCATATAAGACAATCCGCTGTACTTATATTTTTTCTCATCAAGAAGCGGTGATTTACGTATCGCTTTATATACCTTCTTTTTAAAAGAAGCAGATAAATACAAGTTGTTATCAATCTTTAAAGAATACTTATCAGATGGAGATAAATGAAAATACTTATCCTTCAAACGTCCATCATCAAGTAACCATGGATAGTAATTAATATAAGGGGTCAGTCGGGCCTGATGAGCCAAAACTTCACGAAGGGTCATTTCCTCTTTATCGGAACGATGAAATAATCGTTTCTTCCAGTCCGGCCAATACGAAGATAATGGCGCATCCAAATTCATCAAATCATCATCACAAGCTTTCATTATTAGTGGCAATGGCCCTGTTATTTTTGTCACTGAGGCTAAATCATAAACATCGTGTTGCCTCACTTCTGTTCGCCTGTCATACGTATGAAATCCATATGATTCATTGAAAATTACCGTTCCCTTATGAGCTACCAAAACACGGCAACCAGGGAAAGCCCCGGCCTCTATAGCTTGATATGCGATTGAATCAACTTTATATTTAATCTCACGACCGTTTAATCCATGCACCTCTGGAGGCAGATAGTTCAGCCGGTTCTTTTTGTTCCAGTAGGCTTGTCCGTTTTTAAGATCAAAGCCATTAAAAAGATATTGAATAGCCAGGTCTCTGGATAAACGCCTATTTTGACCACAGAATAAAGCGTTCTCTGCCTCTTGAGTATATGAAGTTAACCTATCGTTCAAGGTATCACCAAACATCAGGAGTGACACCTTAACAGAATCCAGCAGTCCATGTAAATTTTGCGGATTGATCAAACTGTCAACCACAACTATTAAGTGCTGAATGGAATCACCTGACAGACGGTATTCAAGTTTCTCGTCAGACCAACCATAAACCGGAATATCATTATAGCGCAGAATATTATTATTCCATTCCTCCTGGTTTTCACTTACTAATACACCAACCTTCTCTTTATTTAGATCTTTAATTGGATAGTTAGTTCCTGTTAGTTTGACGACTTGAAAGCTTTGCAGAACACTATCAATCGTAGTACAATTATAATCATACTCTTGAGCTACTGATATAAAGTTGATTGCCAGAAAAAAACAGGTAAATCCTATTAATTTTATTTTCATTACTATGGATATAAAAGGTATTGGTCTCTTATTTTTGAGTAGTTATTTAACTCTTCCTGCCACTTTTCACGTATCTGTTTTTCCGTCCATCCTGCCTTTATTTGCT
>JAKSBD010000458.1 GCA_022361295.1 Bacteroidales bacterium | reverse complement strand
TGTAAAGCTGTTTAAATCTGTGGTTAATTATAAACCTTACCACATATTAAAATACAACCACAGAAAACACAGAAAAGCACGGAAAACAAACTTATTTCATTCTGTGTAAATCTGTGGAATCTGTGGTTAAGTATAAACCTTACCACATGTTAAAAAACAACCACAGAAGACACGGAAAGCACGGAAAACAGAATTATTACTTTCTGTGTAAAGCTGTTTAAATCTGTGGTTAATTATAAACCTTACCACATATTAAAATACAACCACAGAAAACACAGAAAAGCACGGAAAACAAACTTATTTCATTCTGTGTAAATCTGTGGAATCTGTGGAATCTGTGGTTAAAATAAAAAAAGGCGCAGAAACAACTCTGCGCCTTCATACATGCTAAAACGACAATATCTAGAGCAATATTGATTTCAAAATATCTACCCTTTATTAGAATCCTGGTGTTGGATCTACCATTGGGTTACGCTGCACCTCTTCCAACGGAACAGGGAAGTAATTGTGCTTCGCTTCAAAATTCTTGGCATAAGGCTGATTAGCAGTTGTTAATTGCTCTTGTGCAATGTCCCAACGTACCAGGTCATAAAATCTCGATCCTTCACCAACCAATTCGATCATGCGCTGCTTTCTAATTTCATCACGTAATTGAGTACCCGACAGGTTCACCTTATCAAGACCGGCTCTTTCGCGAATATCATTGACTTTTTCAAGTGCTTTTTCGCCATTACCAACTTCGTAATAGGCCTCTGCCTCCATTAATACAACATCGGCATATCGCATCATAATCAAATCAACAACACTACGGTTGGTTTCGATTGCACTTAAGGATTCAACGTATTTGATACTCATCTTAAAATCAGGGTAATCATTGAAGGTAATGACTTCACCATCAAACTCCTCACCACTTAACAACACTGATGCTGCACGACGAATATCGTTTGGCTCAAGCTGGCTCATAAAGTAGTCCGAGATACTTGCCATGTGCCATCCTCCTCTTAATTCTTCAGGCGACATAGCCACTCCAAGCTGGTGATACAAGTATAAGATATCCATTTGATCGGCTGTGTATCCACGTGAGAAAATAATCTCGTCATTTACTTCATTGGTACCATCAAACATGCTGCGGTATTCAGCACCTGAAAGCAATGACTGACCTTTAATTTCAGCGAAGGCATCCAAGGCTTTCTGGTTCTCTTTATTAAACAGGCAGGTTTTTCCAAGGAATGCAAAGGCTGCATTGCGTGTTGCACGACCTTCGTTTTCGTCATCCCATGACAGTGGCAGGTGTTTTGACGCAAAGGTAAAATCCTCTTCCAATTGCTTGTATACTGCTTCTCTTGTTGATGTAGGCAACTGCAATTCACCGGTTGAACCGGCAACGTTTAAAGGCATTACGATAGCGTGGAAGTTCTTCTGTAAATTAAACAGGTAGAACGCACGTAAGAATTTAGCCTCGGCCACCAACTGGTCTTTCTCTTCCTGTGAAATCATGTCCATATTCGGCACATTCTCAATCACGTCATTAGCCAGTTTGATACCCTTATACCAACGTCCCCAGATATAATCTGATACATCGGCAGCTGTATTGTTAAAGCTTACAATACGCCCCAGGTAACCCCATGCTGTTGTTCCAAACTCAGGAAAGATATCATCGCCCCTGAAGTTTTGCGGTAAATAAAAGTACTCGTGGTAACTCCATCCGGTATTTGAGATATAAGTATAGGCCGACATCATGTAGCTCTCAGCCGCATCGTAGCTTACCCAAATCTGGTCAGTTGTTGGTTTATCCGGCGAATCCTGTGTTAAGTAATCTTCACATGATGTAAACAACAATGAAGAAAACAGAATAACTATAATGATTGAAATATTTTTCATCTGTCTAAATTTTTAAGATTGTTTTAGAATGTTAGCTGAACACCTGCAGTAAATGTTTTATACATTGGGTAGTTACCATGATCCACACCCTGTGTCAATGCATTTACAGGTACCACTTCAGGATCGTAGCCATTGTAATCAGTAATGGTAAACACATTATCAGCATTCACATAAATTCTCAATCTTTCAACTTTGATTTTATTAAGTACGCTTTGTGGTAAAGTGTATCCGATCTGGATATTCTTTAAACGGAAATAAGAACCATTCTCAAGGTAACGATCAGACATCATGTAGTTGTTATTGTTGTCTTCAATAACGTTACGTGGAATATCAGTATTGGTGTTAGTTGGTGTCCATGCATTTGTTAGCTTACCCGACACGTTGTAACCCGAGTTAGCCGCTTCCATTTCATAACGGTTCACATTTAAAATTTCGTTACCGGCCACACCCTGGAAGAACATTGACATATCAAACGCCTTGTATGTTAAACCAATATTTAAACCGTACTCAATAGATGGAAGAGGCGAACCTACTTCAGTGATGTCATTCGAATCAATTGTTCCGTTGCCATCAGCATCTACATACTTCACGTCACCCGGTTTAGCATTAGGCTGAATCATATTACCTTCACCATCAACATAGTTATTAACCTCTTCCTGCGACTGGAATAAACCATCTGTTTTATACATATAGAACTGAGATGCAGCGCTACCTACACCTGAGAAAGTGTATGAACCCGACCATGCAATGTCATCACCCGGTAGCATACCTTCTTTTCCACCCAGCGACTTAACCTCGTTTTTAATGGTTGTGAAGTTACCTTTCAGGTCGTATTTTAGTTCGCCTATAGCACCACGGTAACCCAGTTCGAATTCGAAACCACGGTTAGAAATAGTACCCAGGTTAACAATAGGTGCAGATACACCACTTGAAGGAGGTGTATTTGGCTCCTCAAGTAATAATGATTCTGAATCGTTTTGGTAGTAGTTAACAGTACCGTAAAGTTTATGCT
>JAKSBD010000495.1 GCA_022361295.1 Bacteroidales bacterium | reverse complement strand
TTTCAGCATTTTGAGAGATGCTGCTGGTCATTTCTTCAATAGACGAAGAAATCTCTTCGCTTGAAGCAGCTTGTTCGGTTGATCCTGACGATAACTGCTCAGATGAGGTGCTTAACTGGTTACTGACCGTTGCAAAATTATCTGATGCCATCGTTATTTCATCGATAATAATTTTTAACCGGTTAACCATCTGTATGAGCGCATCATCCAGTTCTCCTTCAAAGTCATCCTTGTTCATTGAGTCTAAGACAAGCAAGTTGCCTTTAGATACTTCAGTCGCTACAGTAACACTTTTTCGAAGTTTATTAATCATTAGTTGGACATCATTAAGCAAAACACCGATCTCATCTTCGCTTTTAATGTCAACGTTTTGCGAAAAATCTCCATGCGCCACAGCATTTACTGCGTTTTGGGCAGCACGTAGTCCATTTTGAATAGTCGAAAGAATAACAAGCAGTAAGGCTATTGTTATTATTAAAAAGAAGATAATGAGAATAATGATATTGCGGATGGTAGCATTAATTGACTTTTTACTTTCTCTTTCAATGGCATTGACAATGGTATCAATTTCCGGCTCTGTTTTATGAATAGTTGCACGTAATTTCCCTTTTATACCTTCTGTTTCGCTTAAACCAATTCTTTCATCAGTGCTGATAATGTTATTAAATGCCTGTTGGTAGTTCTTAAGTCGCATAACCAGAATGTCCTTCTTGCTTTCGGATAGTTGTCTGCTACCCTTTACCTGTTGAACGAAGGCGTCAACAGCATCGTTTAATTTTTTCTGGTACGAAATATCCTTTCTAAGTAGGTAATCTTTTTCATGCTTACGCAGCATTAGCTGTTGAGCAGCAATGAAAGCGGCATCGTTGTAGTTTTCTTCAAGCGCTTTTACGGCTGCCCGCATTTCACCAATGCGCCCGTAGTCTTTTAATCCTCTTTCGGTCAATAGTTGCACTAAACTTCCAAATTGCTTGTCATATTCCTCAAAATCAGCCTTAAGAATTTCCAGGTTGTTTATAAGTTCGAACTCTTTGATATAACTACTTGCCTGTAAAGTTTCAAGTGTTTTCAGGTTGTTGGCCTTTACTTCAGCAAAAGCATCCAGATATTTACTTTGCTCTGTTTCAAAATACTCGTAATTGACAAGTTCTCTAAGCATAAAGTCTTTTTCTGCCTTACGCATTGTCAGCATGTTTTCCTGAATATGATTTGCTAAAGCCAGATGTTCGTGCAGTTTATCTACTTTTTTAAATGACAGGTATGTCATTGTGCCAATGATAATAAGTGCCAAAGCTATAGCAGCAATAAGCCCTATCAGCTTTTGTCTGATTGTTATATTTCCCATTTCTAAAGTTGTTTTCAGGTCAGGCCTGAAGTATTCCCTATTTTGTATGTATCGTATTCCAACGGATTATTATTGTCATGGTTTCATCTTTTTTGCCTTTGTTAAGTGGCACTTTTAATTCAATAAAAGACTTCAGTATCTTAATACTCTGTTATTAATGGAAAGTAAAGAGAATCAGTGATTAATGTTAAATTTTATTATTTAACAGTTTGAATGATATTGTTGTGATAAATATCATATTTGGTGTTTGTGCGAATGCTTTATGATGGAAAAGGCTAATGTATTAGCAAGTCTTATTAAGAGAATATAAGTGTGATTCAAAACAAAAGGCGAAGCTGTCGGTTATTTACATTAAGAATTAAAACAATACTCTTAATTAATCGCTAATTAAAATCTTTTTACCCTATGAGTGTATTAGTAAATAAAGACTCTAAAGTTATAATTCAAGGATTTACTGGTAGTGAAGGTACTTTTCATGCCACGCAAATGATTGAGTACGGAACCAATGTAGTTGGTGGTGTTACACCTGGAAAAGGAGGTGCTCAACATTTGAATTTGCCGGTTTTTAATACTGTGGCAGAAGCTGTGGACAAAGTAGGTGCTGATGTGGCAGCCATATTTGTTCCCCCGCCATTTGCTGCTGATGCTATAATGGAAGCTGCAGATGCCGGTGTTGGTGTAATTGTAACGATTACTGAGGGAATACCAACCGCTGATATGGTTAAGGTCAAAGATTTTATTGCGGGTCGTAATGTACGCCTGGTTGGCCCTAATTGTCCCGGAGTTATCACTGCTGATGAATGTAAAGTTGGAATTATGCCTGGCTTTGTATTCAAAAAGGGAAGGATTGGCGTTGTGTCCAAGTCGGGTACATTAACTTATGAGGCCGCTGATCAGATTGTAAAAGCCGGTTTAGGCATATCGACAGCTATTGGTATTGGAGGTGATCCTATAATTGGAACAACAACGAAAGAGGCTGTTGAATTATTTATGAATGACGATGAGACAGATGCGGTAATAATGATTGGTGAGATTGGAGGAACAATGGAGGCTGACGCTGCCCGTTGGATAAAAGAAAATGGCACCAAGCCTGTTGTTGGTTTTATTGCCGGTCAAACAGCACCTAAAGGTCGTCGTATGGGACATGCGGGAGCTATTATTGGAGGTAAGGACGATACTGCTGCTGCGAAAATGGCTATTATGCGCGAGTGCGGTATTCATGTTGTTGATTCACCTGCTGATTTAGGAGAGATGGTTAAAAGAGCATTAGAAAGTTATGCAAGTGTTTAATAGAATGCATAATTTGATTTGAGTCATTTAGGCTTTAAATATTGATTGGTATACTTAATTAGAAAATGACAGGCTATCCTATTGGGATAGCCTGTTGTTTTTGAATTGAGAAAGGTTGCAATTTCTTAAATGTCAATCCCGATCTTTCGTTCTGGGATTTTGATTTAACGCTTTCTTTTAAACTCAATATAAAATTTGATGTTATGCGATGTTAATTTTTAGTTTCGCCCGACTTTAAAGTAAGCAACCTGTCGCTGTAACTCATTGGCAAAAGCATTTAATTCATCAGCACTTTGTGCCAGAGTGTCGGCCAGTGAAGCATTTTTTTGTGTGCCATTATTTAACTGTTGAAGAGCACTCGATATCTGTTGGATGCCCATGTTCTGCTCAAGGCTGGCCGATGAGATCTCATCAACAAGTGATGAGGTTTTTTCAATTTCAGGAACCAATTCTTCCATATCATTACCAGCTCGTTCTGAAATCATCAAAGCCCGACGAGATAGTTTTTCTATATCAGATGCTGCATTCTGACTTCTTTCAGCCAGTTTTTTAACTTCAGCGGCCACAACCGAAAAGCCACGTCCTGCCTCACCGGCACGTGCAGCTTCTACAGCGGCGTTTAATGATAATATGTTTGTTTGAGATGCAATATCCTGAATAATAGAAATACGCTCAGCTACCGAGCCCATTGCTTCTCGCATACGTTGGGTAGATGAGTTACTGTTCTTTACGCTTTCCAATGCCGAGTGGGATAATTGGGCTGTTGTTCTTGCGTTTTCGGTGTTTTGTTCAATGTTTGCAGTCATCTCTTCAATAGCAGAAGATACTTCTTCTGATGATGAAGCCATTGATGTGGCTGCATCGGATAAGGTGCTTGAATCTTGTTCGAGCCTGTCTGATGCATTTTGTATATGGCTGGAGTTTTCCCGAATCATTTTAACTACAACAGCTAGTTTTTCCTGCATATCCAGCAATGAATTATTAAGTATGTCCAACTCATCTTCTTCCTTTTTGTAAGTCATTTCACCTGTTAAATCGCCGGATGATATTTTTGATGTGATTTTTGTTGAAAGGACTATGGGGTTAGTGATTTTTCCCGAAACAATATACATTAGGATTGCAATAATAGCGATGGCTGAAATGCCGACTATAAGCATTATAAACAGAATCCAGTTTGCCTTAGCGGTTAATATCTTTTTAGGGGTTTGTATCATTACATACCAGGGGGTGGTACTTTTTCCTGCATATATGGGAGCAATGGTAAATATGTAATTGACACTATCGTAGTTGTTTTCAAACAACAATTCGCCATTGTTAGCAGCATCTAATTTTTGCGAGTTAATGGTGTTGAATGTCTCCGTTAAGGGTTTTCCAAGCAAATTGGTGTTGTTACATCCTAAAATAACGCCTTTGTTTGATATTAACCAGGCTTTTGAAGAATCAAATGGTTTGATGTTGGCAACATAGTCAGGAAAAGCAGCAAGTGACATATCAATGCCAACAACGCCGATTCCCTTATTGTCTTCAACCATTGGAACAATCAATGTTGTTTCCAATACCTTCTGGTTTTCGTCGTCGCCGTATTGATACCAGTACGGCTCAACCAAGGTTTCTTCTTTACTTTTCAGGATGTCGTGATAAGGAGAAGGCTTAACGCCATCAATATCGCGGATGATTTCTTTATGTTTCAGGTTGCCTTCTTCGCGGGAGAGAGTTGAAGTTAAGCGGCCCGGTTTATTGCCCCAGTTTGGATCGATGGATTCGTACTGGAAACAATTCCATACGGCAAGATATGATTGCTCTTGTTCGGCCACTTTTTCCATAGATGTATTAAAAAGGGGAGCCATCATATTCCAATCTGCTTTATAGCTTGACTGAAATGTTAAAGCGAGAGCCCTTGCCACACTCATGTGCGAAGACAATTGTTTGTTAATTTCCTCAGCTGCTTTTTTAGTTTCTTCAGTTAGTACATGTTCATTTGTTTCAATAAACGAACGCCGGATCACTATTAACGATACTGTCAGGAATATGCAGAAAACAGCACCAACAGTAAGTATAGTAAAACTAGCCAGCTTTTTCTTAAGAGTAAGCCTCATTCTCGATTAGGTATTATGTTGTAGATTCCGAATTGTATACAAAAATAGAATTCCGTACATATTATCTACATGATAATTGATGAATGTCCTGTAATTAGTGACAGATGTATTGCTATTGTAGAAATTATAACAGTAATATGTTATTGTTATTGCACTATTATCATTGATGCCAAACAAGGAATAGTGTATTTATGAATAATTATAGCGATTTGTTAAAAGCGTGCCTATTGAATTTAACTAGCATTAAACACAGCCATTAAACGAATGAAATAATAACAGGTGTTCATTAAATAATTAAAGTGGTACTATTTTCATGAAGTTCTTTTTTTCGACTCTTTACATCTCAGCATCTCTGCGTTTAGTGCCCAATGATGCATTTCAACAAAAAAAATAGCGAAAAGCTAAGAATTGTTCTATTTTTGTCGGGTTAAGTTTGAAACAGATAGTTAAGGAGTGGCTTAGCTATAAATTTAACGCGCTAATTTATTGTAATGATAAGTCGGTCATTGAAAATAAGACTTATCAAAACTTATAAATAAAATAATATGAAGTTACTAGAAGGAAAAACAGCCATTGTAACTGGTGCTGCCCGAGGCATTGGTAAGGCTATTGCTATTCGTTTTGCACAAGAAGGTTGTAATGTTGCATTTACTGACTTAGTAATTAACGAGGCAGCTGAAGAAACTCAAAAAGAACTTGAAGCATTTGGTGTAAAAGCTAAGGGTTATGCTTCTGATGCCAGTAATTTTGAAGATACGCAAAAAGTAGTAGCTGAAATCGCAAAGGATTTTGACACTATCGATATTTTGATTAATAATGCAGGTATAACAAAAGATACCTTGTTAATGCGTATGACTGAAGATCAGTGGGACGCTGTAATCAATGTGAACCTAAAGTCTGTATTTAACTTTACCAAAGCTGTTCAGCCAACAATGTTGCGTCAGCGTTCAGGTTCTATTGTTAACATGAGCTCTGTAGTAGGTGTAAGTGGTAATGCTGGTCAGGCTAATTACTCAGCATCAAAGGCGGGTATGATTGGTTTTACCAAGTCAATTGCTAAAGAGTTAGGATCACGAGGTATTCGCTCTAACGCAATTGCTCCCGGGTTTATCATTACTGAAATGACAGGTAAGTTGCCAGAGGATGTGAAAAAAGACTGGGAACAAAAAATTCCTTTGAAGCGTGGCGGTACACCAGAAGATGTGGCTAACATCTGTGTATTCTTAGGTTCTGACTTGTCTGCTTATGTTAGCGGCCAGACAATCCATGTTTGTGGTGGTATGAATATGTAAGAATTACTATTATATTTATTAAAGGGTGGTTGAAAAACCACCCTTTTTTTGTCTT
>JAKSBD010000001.1 GCA_022361295.1 Bacteroidales bacterium | reverse complement strand
GGTTAAAACTATTGCATACCACAGAATACACAGAACCACACAAAAACCCTAACATTTTTTTCCGTTCAATTCGTGTCATCTGTGGTTGAAAACTATTGCCAACCCCAGAAAACACAGAATCACACAGAAACCCTATCTCTTTTTCCGTGTAATTCGTGTCATCCGTGGTTCCAATTATCCGCGGTTGCAATATAAACTAGATAATCCTTACATTTATCCATCATCAGTCTTAAACGATATATTGTGAGTCCTAAAAAAGCACCTTTATACATCTTACTATTACTCATTCTGGCAGGCGAGGCTGTATTTATACTTCCTTTCGTGCTGGCAAGGGTGTTTAGACCAACTGTACTTGAGGTATTCGGGCTCGATAATCTGCAGTTGGGTTTATGCTTTTCGGTATATGGAGTGGTAGCCATGTTCTCATACCTGCTGGGAGGTCCGCTGGCCGATAGGTTTTTGCCACGTAAGCTTATTGCTATAGCTCTATGGCTAACAGCATCAGGTGGATTACTATATGCTGCTTTTCCTAATCTGCTTGTTTTACAAATCCTATATGCCTATTGGGGCTTTACAACCATATTCTTATTCTGGGCGCCTATGATCAAAGCCACTCGTATGTGGGGCGGCGCCGCGTCGCAAGGTAAAGCTTTTGGTTTTTTGGATGGCGGACGGGGTTTGGTAGGAGCTATACTGGGCAGTATTGGCGTGCTTGTGTTTTCAATGTTAATGAGTAAGGAGGGAGTAATTAACCTGCATGATACCCGAATAGCTTTTCGTGTAGTGATATACGTTAGCAGTGCAATAGTTGCTTTAGTAGGTGTGTTGGTTTGGTTTTTTCTAAAGCTTGAGCACTATTCTGAATCAGATGCCAGGATTGATAAAATCAATATGAGTCAAATAGGTGAAGTAATGCGCTTGCCATCAGTTTGGTTGCTTATGCTAATTATCTTGTGTGCCTATGTGGGCTATAAAGTAACCGATATCTTCTCTTTGTATGCCAGTGATGTAATGTTGTTCGACCAGCTTGAGTCGGCTCGGGTTGGGACCTTTTTACTGTATGTTCGTCCATTGGTAGGTGTACTTGTCGGACTGTTGGCTGATCGTTCACGAACCACATTATGGCTTACCATTGGTTTTGTTATTGCTTTTGCAGGTGCGATGTTATATGTATCAGGCATAGTTACTCATTCTGCAACACTGCTGTTTGCTTTTTCTACCTTAATTGTTGCCAGTGGAGTCTATGCAGTGCGTTGTTTGTATTTTGCAGTTATGGAGAAAGGTAAAATACCGCTTCACCTTACCGGTACATCTGTTGGTTTGGTATCGTTGGTAGGGTATACACCTGATGTGTTTGCAGGGCCGCTCATTGGTTATTTATTGGAACTGTCGCCGGGTGTTACAGGTCATCAGCATGTGTTTGTTGTACTAGCTGCATTTGCCTTAATTGGTTTTGGTGCATCGTGGTTTTATGCGCATAAATACAGGTAGAGGTGAATTGTTCCGTCAGGTATTTTTGAAGATCTGCTGATGCGAAAAATCCCCCTTACAAATTGTTTTTCAGAGGTAATTGTAAGGAGGATTTTCAATTGTTAATTGGATAATATTTTATTCGCCTAACATCATGCGGATAATTTCTTTATCTGTTTCACGCATACCAACGCTACCAAGTCGGCCAATGTTCTTAATGGTATTCTCAACACCTTTAACAACAATTCCGTCGCCACCATAAAACTGCTGACCATTCTTATACATGTGATAGCCAAGTATTCCTGCTTCAACGGCAGATGCAATTTTACCTGCACACGATGGTTTGGCTCCGTCACATACAATACCCGACACAATTGCCAGAGCATTTACAATGGTATGGGCTATTTCTTTGTATTTTCCACCATATAAGTACGTGATACCAGCACCTGCGCCAACGCCAGCTGAAACAGCACCGCAGAATGCTGATAAACGGCCAATGCTTGTTTTTTGGTGTATGGTTACCAGGTTAGAAACCAATAAAGCACGAAGCATGGTGTCTTCATCAGCTTTTAATTCTTTAGCGTATTCAATAACAGGTACCGAGGTAGCCAATCCCTGGTTACCACTGCCGGAAACTATCATAACAGGTAGTTCACAACCGCTCATTCGCGCATCTGATCCGGCAGCTGCAAATGCTTTAGCGCGCACTTTAATGTCGTTTTCGCCCCATGTTTTAAGTAACACAGAACCTACATTAGCTCCCCAGTTTCCTTTAATGCCTTCACTGGCAATGGCAGTATTATATTGAATCTGGCGCTTCAAGGCATCTTTTATAAGGCTTAAGTCAACAGAATCGGCAAAGTCAACAATGTCCTTCACACTCATTATGGTGCGATCGGTTTTGTGCTTGGTATTCAGATCGTCGCAATGGTGATTGTACAATGTTGTTTCACCATTCTTTGTTATTTTAACAATGTTTGTATGATAATGCGATATCTGCACTGAAGCACAGTCGTCGTTCTTAAAGACATGTACGGTCAGGTCAAAAATAACATCGCTGTTGGCCGGTTTAACTTTAACCTCTTTGGTTTTCATATAATCGGCAATAGCCACTTTGTTGTCATCACTCACCTGCGAGATGACTTCCAGCACTTTGTCTGCATCGCCGGCAACAATACCTGCAACAGCAGCTGCTTCAATGCCTTTCAGGTTACCCGTGTTAGGAACAACCACACTTTTTACATTTTTAATAATGTTGTCGCTGGCTTCTACCAGAACACGCTCTGGCAGCTGACCTAAAATTTTTCGGGCCATGGCTCCTGCATAGGCAATGGCAATTGGTTCGGTACATCCCATTGCAGGCATTAATTCTTCGTGAAGAATATTTATATAAGCCGAATAACGATTATCAGACTTGTCCATATCTTAATGTATTGATCGTGTTATTAGAAAATGATTATGCAAAAGTATATAGATAGCCATATATGTAAAATGATTAATCGCACGTATGAGATAAATCATGTTGGATGTTATGATGTGAGATGTTCGATGTGAGATGTTTGACTTGGCATTAATAATAACAGCACCATTTTTCAACTTATTCTATACTCAAGACACAAAGAACACTAAGAAATATTATCAACCTTTAAAACGACTTTGTGAACTTCGTGCCTTCGTAGGTTTTTGCATTAAAATGATGTTTATATAAAAAGTCCATACG
>JAKSBD010000002.1 GCA_022361295.1 Bacteroidales bacterium | reverse complement strand
TTATTGTGTTTTTCATCGTTAGATTGTTAAAATTGGACAAGTTATTCTTAACATTTAATACTCATCCGATGACGGAGTGTCATCGGATGAGTTGGGAATCTCTACCGTATCGTCTTTCTGCCGAGTTAAAAGCGACACAGTAGGGAGGAATCGGTTTCTTATAAAGCTTTCTTCATCTTTTTCAGTTCGGCCTCAACTACAGCTCTGCTTCTGTTTTTGGCATGCATCATATTTAAGGCTGCTTCTTTTAATGCGATAGCCTCTGAATATTTCTTTTGGGCAAATAATACATCTGCCTCAAACGATAGCATACGATAATCTTGTGGCTTCAGTTGTTGACCGTAATCAATCCACCTGGTAGTTGCTTTATAATCATTCTTTGACTTACAAGTCTTTAAATAGGACTGGCACACATTATGCAGTATGGCTATCACTCGATCGGCATTGGTCGTACGCGCTCGCTCTAATCTATTCGCATTAAACATGTTACCCTTTTGACCTTCAAACTTTTTACTCATTGCTTCATACTCTGCCTTATCTTTGGCATGCAATACTTCCACCGTTTGAGTTCTTACTAACTCATCTAAATACTCACGGGCATGCTTTCGGTAAGCTTTTGACTGCCCTTCCATATCAAGTAGCTCCAAAGTCCAGTAGTCATTATTAATAAGGTCGTCCGGGTTTGGGTTGTCTTCATTCCAACGCTGCATATATAACCTGTACAATTCAGCATCCTTTTTACAGAGGGCATAGTCACGGGTGTTCTTTATCATTTGCTTCCTCAAACGCTCCAACTGCTGTTCTTCGCGTTGCGTAGCAATATCATAATATTCGCTATAATTCTCATGAATAATTCGTTCACTTTCCCCTCCACAGATAAGACTGGTTTGGTTAGCTATAATAAACTCCATCATCTCAGAGTAATTCTCTTTCATCTTAGTCTGCACCTTAAGGTAATCTTCAATAGCCTTATAAGGTTTCTGCTTCATCGCTTTTTCTTTAGCAATGTATTTTCTCAAAAAAGCCTCATCGTCTTTTTTTAATGGGTAAACCTTTTGCATTGCATAAAAGCTATTGGGATCATTAATGGACTTAATAACCTGCCGGGCTTCCTTCATTAAAACATCAGCAGGATAGGCTCCTTTTAATCGATGCAGTACTTCACCCTTCTGGTTAAGAAACAACATGGTTGGGTATGCTTTTACTCCATAAGTACGAGCCAATTCCTTCCC
>JAKSBD010000003.1 GCA_022361295.1 Bacteroidales bacterium | reverse complement strand
TGGACTTTTGAAAAAAGCGGAGAGTCATATCTTATTTATAATTATTACTAATAATTTCTTTCGTTAATGTTTATTTTTAGCCTAATGGAAGAAAAGATAGTTGCGCTTTTAATGATTTAGAGAACGATACAATTTTGGGTCGTCGCAAGGATATTAACGTTGAAAGAAGTATAACAATGCACTTTTTAGTCATTCTTAGATTTTATTATTTGAAATAATTTCTCTAGCATTGGATCACTTCCTTTCATATATTCCGTTGCTATATATGGAATACTTATATCCGGGCGAATTACACCATCTTTGGCTTTAGTATATTCGTCAATCTCAATTGTAGAATAGAACAATTGAATAGCAGCAAGAGGATCATTCCCCTGTTCTACCTCTCCATATTTAGTGGCGTTATATCTCATTGGTTCGCCAACAAGGCTTCCTAAATTATTGTATTGTATAATATTGGCAAAGCTTGATGCCATAGAGCCCGTGTTGATACTCATTAGTATATAATAATTCATTTTTCCCATATACAAATCGGGTTGCAAGGGAACCTCATAATATACCTGTGGGTCAGAAAAAGGAAGAGTTACTAATTTGCCAATAGAATCTGCATATCCATAATGAGGTATTGTCTTTTCAGATATCATTACTTTAATACTTTTATGGTAGTCTATTTTTTCCCTGGGCGTAAAAATGGAAACTAGTTTGTCAAAGTCCTCTCCCGAACCTCCGGGATTTCTTCGCAAGTCTATAATGATCGAATGCCCATTAGACTGTTTAACTTGCTTGATTAGCTTCCTTAATTTTTTAATAATAGTTTTATTCTTTTGAAATTCTTTAATTTCGATATATCCAATATTTTCAGACACCATCGTAATAGTTTCTTTACAGCTTAATTGCTTATTATATTGCTCCAGAGTTGCTCCTACTACGTTTGTTTTAATCATTTTTCCATCACGTATCAATTCTAAGTCGTAATCTGGGGTAAACATCATGTGGTACTGAAGCTGCATAAGGGAGCTGTTAATATATCGGTCGCTATAAGTATAGTTCAATAAATCCACTGTTTTAATACCGTTAATGCTTAAAATTAAATCTCCCTTTAAAATGTTTTCGTTTATTGACTCATCTACAAGAAGGCTGTCATTTATTTGAAGACAGGAAAATGGAAGTGCTTTAATCACTTTTTGAAAATTTTTGCGGGAAGCTTCCTTATGGTTCGCATTACGGATTAATGAGGGATAGATTCTAAAATGAGGGTCTTCGTTTGTGAACAAGTCCACTGCTCCACGATATAATTTTACCATTTCTGTTAGTGTAATTGAATCTTCTTTATAGGTATTAAACGCACTGTCAACCTTAGCGAAGTACATATTGCGATCTACTTTATCAACACCCACCATCCTTTGCGAAGCCCTGTCCCAAAAATCAACTAGTTCTTCCTTTTCTAATTCTAATTTTACTTTGAAATTATATAACCAAGGATCCTGTTTCTCTTGTGCAAATCCATCAACTACAATCAATAAGAGTAGGAGGGCGAATAGGTTCTTTTCTTTGAGTTGTGTCATTGTACTTAATTTTAGTAAACCGCCTATTTACTCTCGAAAATAGGCGGCGTTTCACTTGTTGCTAGAGTCTAGTAGTTAATATTCCTGAGTTTGAAATAGTTTTATTTCCAGAAGAGCTGCAAGTGCCTTTAATAGAGATTTTCACTTCTACCTCAGGCCCTTTTCGAGCTCTTTTTAAACAACGAATACATAGACCTCCATTAACTTGGGTCATTTCAGCTTCTGTCAATCATTCAAACTTCGATTCATTAAAACTCTAATTCATTCCATATTAAAATAATTTAAGGATAACCACTTAACCCAAGTGGTAGAGGGCATTGCATATAATGTTTGAATTGTGTCAATGTACTACAAGATTATTTCAAAGGGTTCTAATATTCTTGGACTTTTGAAAAAAGCGGAGAGTCATATCTTATTTATAATTATTACTAATAATTTCTTTCGTTAATGTTTATTTTTAGCCTAATGGAAGAAAAGATAGTTGCGCTTTTAATGATTTAGAGAACGATTTAATTTTGGGTCGTCGCAACGATATTAACGTTGAAAGAAGTATAACAATGCACTTTTTAGTCA
>JAKSBD010000004.1 GCA_022361295.1 Bacteroidales bacterium | reverse complement strand
ACATTAGATCTGATCAGAACCAAAATTTAAATAGATGATGAATAATATTACTCTCTCAAGATGCGGAATAATAAAGAAGCGAAAGAAATACTAAGACAAGTATTAATAGAAGATGGGGCGGTGTTGGAGCCTGGAGAAGAATGGCAGTGTTATGTAACATATTCTCCAACCGAAGTAGGTTCATCAACAGCAACCTCAAGTATTTATGATATTGATGGTAATGTGGCTGTAACATGGAATGCCAGTTTAACAAGTTTGGTTCCACCTGTTGCAACCATCGGCGATGATATCATTGTTATGGCAGATAATAATACCCATCAGGAGGTTCGACAATTAGCTATTGGTAACACAAATGGTAATAGTGAGTTGGAGTGGACAGCGAAGCTTCGATTTAGCCGTGGACAGGAGGCTCCTGAAGAGGCTTATGTTGCAACAACTTCAGTCGAAGCAGCCAAAGCGATGACAGCAGCAGTTGAAACAGATGTTAAAGTGGGAGCTAAAGCAGGTCTGAAAGCTGATGTCTCTTATAACAGAACCCTGAAACACACCGATGAAGAGGAAGTGGAAAACTGGCTTGGATTCGGATTTGCCACAGCATTTGTATCAGGTACGCAGTTTACAGTTCCGGATGATGGCTTCTTGTTATCACATGTGGAAACCTGGTTCCGTCATGAGAATCAATCTACCGGAACATTATATGTAGAGATTATGGCAGGAGGTACTTCTATTGAGCATGCCAGCGTGATAGCAAAAGGATCTTATCAATACGAAGAAGAAGGTTATGGCGATGTGGGTAAGTTCCATACCATTGAATTGGATGAGCCAATTTTCCTCTACCCAGGAGAAGATTTCTATGTGGTGATTAAGTATCCATTGGGTGTTGGCAATCCACAAGGTAAGGTTAACGATTATGCTAACGCAACAGCAGGACGTTATTTCTTCCAATACGAAGGTGAATGGGCAGATATTTATGCATCACAGTTCTTTGACAATGCCTTTCTGGTGCGTGTACACGAGCTTGAATTCAAAGAGATGACCTGGGTGAAGCTGGCGCAGACAAAAGGAACGGTTGCAGCAGGCGAAAGTGTTGACCTTGATATTACTTTCGATGCAGCTTACACACAGGAATATGTGAATAATGCTGAGATTGCAATTACGACAAATGATCCTATTCATAAAGAATTAAAGGCTGATCTGTTCCTGTTAATGAATGAAGGACCGAAGTTCACACATATTGAAGGTCTTGATATGATTGATGAGAACACTGTTTCAACATTGAAGTTCTCTGTTAAGGATATGGAGCAGGATAATTACTCTGTGGAATTGGTATCAGCAATTGATTGGGCGGAAATAACAAAGAACGAAGGTGGTGAATTGGAAGTAACATTATCACCAGATTATTTTGCACAAGGATTACATGATATTGAGCTGCTGGGCAAGGATGAGCATAATGAAGAGACAAGCTACATTTTCCCGATTGAGGTGATTAATATTAACCGTGACCCTCATTTTACCTATGGTGAGCTAAAAGATACCATTATGGTATTGGAGCATGGTGCTCATGATATAGCCTTTGAGGAGTTAATTGCCGACAAAGATATGGATGAGATGAGTTACAATATCACCATGAGTAACGAAGAGGTGGTTGATTTATTTATTGGCGACAATGGCATTGTTTTAACACCAGTTACAATAGGAAATGTTGAAGTGTCTGTTTCCGGTACAGATGAACATGGAGCAAAGTTAAATGGTAGCTATACCATTACTGTCGTTAATCGCACAGGCTTCAATAGTCTGGAAGATGGTGGGGTGGAGATTTATCCTAATCCGGCCAGTGACTTCATTAAGGTATGCTGGAATAACCAGAATAGTGAACAGGTGCAGGTGCGACTGATTCATGCTAATGGTTCTGTAATTGAAGAGGCAATGGTTCAAGGTTCTCAATACACTTTTACTGTAAGTCACCTGACTCGTGGTGTATATATGGTAGAGCTTGTTTCAGGAAATGAAACAGTTGTTAGCAAAATAGTAAAACAATAAGATTAAACAGCCAGGTGAGATTAGGTCTTGTCTGGCCTTAAAATACAAAAGATATGAAGCAAGTAACACGTTTTCTATCGATGTTAATAGCTGTAGTGCTATTATCATCATGTGGCAGTGATGATGAATCGGTTGATTTAATCAAACCAACGGCTGATATCCGTTTAACTCGAGAGAGTGGATTCTATACCCCTGGGTCTTCAATTTTGATAGATGCTGAGTTTACTGATGATAAGGCTCTAAAAGAGTGTCAGGTGACCATAGCCAGTGCCCGTTCACTAAAGGGGTGGGATACCGACTGGGATGCAGAGATGGATAAGATATTATTAAATGGGCAGGATTTTAGTCTGAATGGTACAAGGGTTCTGGAAGATATTCCTGTTGATATTTATTATGGCGAATACCAGTTATCATTTAAGGTTTTGGACGAAGCTAATAACTATAGTATCTACACAATAGATATTGTTATTGAATAACTGCTACCTTTCCCTTATGTGGGACGACCGGTTATGCTATAAGCGTAACCGGTTTTTTTATGTGCTAAGCTGGAGTTGAACGTCTCTTATTGTTTATGTCAGGAAGCGATAAATGAACTCAGGCTAATAGAATACGGTTTGACCCGAATAATCATAAGTGTCATTTGCTAATGGTTGTGTAGCCTTTCCCCTTATCAGACAGCTGTAAAATGGTATTCTTTTTTCCATCTGATTCAAGAAAGACAAATAGGGAATTGTTTGTGGTGAAAATACCTCATTTAAACATTCAAATACATACGAAACTATGCTTTGAATCTACTTTTCCTTTTATTTCGTCAGTGGTTGGGCTGGTGGTTGAAAAGGTCAGTAGGTCAGGATGTAAGCTATTGGCTGTAGTGCTCAAATTAGGTTTTTGATAGTGTTAATGAGTACTAATTCTAAGTCAAAATTTGCATTTACAGTATTATCGCTGTGCTTCTAAATTTTAATGGACAAAATCAAGCCGCTACTTTGGCTGATGCAAACAAAAACACCCCTATTATTTGACAGTTTTCGAATTAAAAATTTGTCCGATGACTAAGAAGAAAAATGAAGAAGTAACAGATGAAGAGATTAAGCAACTCATTGAGCAAAATGAAGTGCAAAAGGAGGCGCTGAAAAAAATCTTAAAGGGCATGGTAAGAACCGAGAAAAGTAAAAAGCAGAGTTTACTTAAATCAAAATAGTTATTCAAAATTCATAACATGAAAGTAAAATTACTAAATCATATTCTATGTATGTTATTTGGACTGTTTTTAATAACAGGACATATAACAGGACAAGAATATGTTAATGGTCAACAAAGAGGAGCCATTCGGGTTAAGATGAACGCGATGCTTCAGTCCAATTTAAAAAGTATAAAGAATACGAAAAAAGGTGTTGAAACCGGTATCGTTGCTTTTGATGCTGTATCTGAACAGGTGGCAGCGCACAATATGAAACGTGTGTTTCGCTATTCTCCAAAGTTTGAAGAGAGACACAAAGCGGCAGGTTTACACTTATGGTATCAGGTGGAGTTTGATAATAGCCTGAACCCAGAAGAGGTGGCCCGCCAATACGGACAACTGGCTGAAGTGTCAGTGGCTTCTGTTATTCCCGAGGTAAATCTTATTGGAGAACAGACCAATCCTGAACCAATGTCTACCAGCGCAACAGCTGCCTTTGATGATCCCTTTTTAGGTGAGCAATGGCACTATGATAATGATGGTACGGCAGCAGATTGGGCTGTAGAAGGCGCAGATATTAATTTATCGAAAGCATGGGAGATTGAAACCGGATCGTCAGATGTTGTTGTTGCCATTATTGATGGTGGTGTTCAATACGATCACCCGGATCTGGAAGCCGCCATGTGGACCAATGATGCCGAGCTGAATGGTATTGAAGGTATTGATGATGATGGTAATGGTTTTGTAGATGATATTTACGGTTATAACTTTTGTCAGTCGAAAGGTGAGATTGTAACCCACTACCACGGTACACACGTGGCCGGAACTGTTGGAGCCGTTAATAATAACGGAACAGGTGTAGCAGGTATCGCAGGAGGTGATGGAAGTACACCAGGTGTTAAACTGATGAGTTGTCAGATTTTTACCGAAGATGGTGCTGCCGGTGGTTATGCCGAGGCCATTGTCTATGCCGCCGATATGGGTGCTGTTATTGGCCAGAACTCATGGGGATGGGCAACTGATGGTCTCTATGACCAAGCCGTACTGGACGCTTTAGATTATTTTCATGCCAATGCAGGTTCCTATGCAGGCAGCCCGATGAAGGGTGGTGTATCTATAGTTGCTGCTGGTAACCTTGGATATGAACTTGATATTTATCCAGCCGCCTATGAACCTTGTATCGCTGTGGCTTCTATTGGTCCTGATTTCAAGCGCGTATCATATTCGGTATATGGTGATTGGGTGGATATTTGCGCCCCTGGTGGAAATACCGGTTATGCTAAAGAAGCAGGAGTGATGAGTACATACCGCGATGGTGGCTATGCCTATTTGCAGGGAACATCTATGGCTTGTCCTCATGTTTCGGGTATTGCAGCCCTTGTGGTTTCTAAATTTAAAGGTCCTGATTTTACAGCCGATCAACTTAAACAACACATATTAACTTCTGTGCATGATATTGAACAGTATCAAACAGAGGAACATACAAAAGGTAAACTGGGTAATGGATATATTGATGCCTGGATGGCCCTTCAATCAGGTGATCCTTCTGTGGTGCCAACACGTGTTAATGACTTAACGGTGGAGACAGCTCAGGATTTTGCCTCATTATTCTGGACAGTGGTACCAGATGCTGATGATGAAAAGGCAGTTAGCTATAATGTTTACTGGAGCAAAGAGCCGTTTAGTGAAACTAATATCCAAACGGCCGGTTCGGTTGTTGTGAATCAGTTTTATGCCAATGTAGGTGATGAGGTAACGTATACCATTGAAGGATTGGATGCGCAAACAGATTATTACTTTGCGATCAAAGCCTTTGACCGCTGGGGGAATGGTTCTGAATTATCAGATATAGTATTGGCAAAGACCAATGATGGTCCGCAGGTAGTTATGGGCGATGCCTTAAATTTTGATCTTGATGTAAAGGTGAATGCCACTACAACTCAGTTATATTCCTTCAGTAATATTGGCGAAGGTGTTTTAAACTGGAAAGCACGAATCGGATTGGATAGTCTAAGTCTTGTACCTTTTGCAAAAGAAAGTGTTAGCTATCCAAACTTTCAGTCAGCACCCGAATTAACCGGTGTAGGTTCTGAAGATTTATTGGTAGATGGGATAATTGCAGCACCTTTTTACGAGACTATTGATGATCGTATGCGTTATGTGGAGTATGCTTCTCAGGCAACAAAAATCATTGGTGAAAACGATACAACCATTACCAACTCGGCAGCTACCTGGTATAAGGTAGAAGATGAACGGGGATTCAACCTGACGCATATGTGGTTAAGTCTTAAGGCTGATCCTAAAACAGGACCGGTTGTTGTTGAAATATGGAAAGGTGCTGTGTTAAGAGATGCCGAACTGATTGCTGCTCAAAATCATACGCCTAAGTCTGAGGTGTGGCATGCTACGTATGTACAATTAGAGGAACAGATTCACTTTGAACAAGGAGATGTATATTGGGTGGTTGTTCATATTCCATCTGGTAACTTATATCCATTGGGTATCCAGGAAGAAAGCGAGGAGGAGTATTCAGATCGTTGTTTCATGAGTTTTAATGGTGGAGCCACCTGGGAAACTTTAGCATCGGCCATTAACAAAGATGAGTATGTATGGTCGTGGGCCATGCGCAGTACCATGAACGATTTAGGCGATTATATTACTCTGTCACCGACTGAAGGCGTTCTAAAGAGTAACGAGAGCCAGGTTATTACCATCGATGTTGATGCAACTAATCTGATTGATGGTTATTATGAAGAAAATGTGGTGGTGCTTTCTAACGATCCTAAGAACCGCATTGCCAGGGGTAAAGTACAATTCAATGTAAGCGGGCATGAGCCAAAGCTGAATTCTGCTAAAACAGTAGACTTTGGAAATGTTTTTGTTGGTGCTAATAAAACTTTTGATATTCAGATTTCTAACACAGGACTACGTGGATATCAGTTGTTGGAAGGTGGTTATACTTCCAGCTTGCCAGATGTATTTGTAGCTGAAAAAGTTGTAAGTGGAGAAACCATTCCTGCTTTGGAAGAAGGTTGGGTACGTGTTACTTTCGCTCCTGATGCAGAAGGCGTATTTAATGCCAATATAACGCTTAACAATGACCAGGGATATACCCATCAGTTTAGTGTACATGGTGTAGCCGTTATCCCGGCTAACATTGTGGTAGCAGATACTGAGTTTGGAACAGACAATATTGCTGTACCGGGTGATTTAACAGTAGGAGATGCAATAGCCAACCGTACTTTCACCATAGCCAATGATGGTAAATATCCATTGCATTATAAAGTGCCTAAGTTTGCACCCGATTATGAAGTAGAAGGATTAGCCAAGCCAACAAATAATTTCGGTTATAGCTATGATTATGTACTAACAGATCAACATCCTGAAGGCTCAACAACAGCCGATAAGATAGCTGCGCATAACTGGGAAGATATTAGCAGTGACGGAGTTCGTATTGACGAAGCGTTAAGAGGACCTGATTATGCAGTTGAAGCAGAGATCGGTTTCTCATTCCCGTTCCGCGATCGTTTCTACAATAAAGTATGGATTAATGAGCAAGGAGCACTTGTCTTTGATGAGGATGGTAATAAGAACCTCGATTACGTAACAGGTTCATCTGTATACAATCCGCAGTGGTTGCGCGATTTTGATATGATTACAGCTACCATGATGCGTCCGGAGTACACTGATAACTCTCGTATCTATTACCGTCAGGAAGAGGGGATGTTCCGTGCTTTTTATAAGAATGTAAAATATGCAGGAGCAGGTGT
>JAKSBD010000251.1 GCA_022361295.1 Bacteroidales bacterium | reverse complement strand
CTTCTCAATTATTTAATAAAGAACTCATTAATGAAGTGGGCTTATTGGATGAGAAAATATTTTATGGTCCTGAAGATGCAGATTTTTGTTTGAGAATTAGAAAACAAGGGTATAAGATTATGTGCTATCCAAATGCAAGAATGACACACTCATACCAGCGTCGTTCATATAAAATTAAGCAAGCACCAATTCTTTTAAAACACCTTAAAGCGTTAATATATTTTTGGAATAAACATAAAACCGTTAACTAGTTGCAGGTTAATGCAAGAAAATATTATTTGCCTGTCAGCAATCATTTTTGCAATTTTATTGAAAATATTGTAGCTGTTGACAAATAACCTCACCATGATAAAAAATCTGCTGATTATAGGATTGTGCTGTTTCGTGTGCATTGTAGATGCATCAGAAAAAAAGCCGAGAAAAAAAGACATCGTCCCTATTGAAAATCAGATGCTAATGGATAATTACAAAAAAGCTTCTGAGCTAATTATCCAATTACAGAAGCGTTATCCGGATGATCCTTATTTACATCTGATGCAAGGTATCTGCTTCCTGAACATAGATGGTAAAACTAAAGATGCCATTAAACCTTTAACAATTGCAAAAGAACATTATGGTGTATATTCCAAAAAGAATGATAATGCCATTGAAGCCAATTACCATCTCGGAATGGCCTATCACCTTAACCATCATTTTGATGAAGCATTACAACTATTTGAACAACTGAGAGACACTGTACCCGCAAAACGCCTTAACATACACAAACAACTGCAACAATATATCAACTACTGCAACAATGCCATTCAACTTAAGCAGAATCCGGTTGATTTCAGAATTACCAATCTTGGTCAGGCTATTAACACTGAATATGACGAGCACAGCCCGGTTATATCAGGTAACGAAGATCTGCTGTTATTTACCTCTAATAAACATGGAGCTAATAAAAAGAGTAAAACAGATGGATTATATACCGAGGACATTTATTACACACAGTGGCGCGAAGGAGCCTGGCTCCCTTCAGTAAGTGCCGGGGAAAATATTAACACAAACGGATACGATGCCACATGTAGCTTAAGTTCCGATGGAAAAACAATGATTATATATCGTAACAACGGAAATGGCGATTTATATATTTCCAACTTTAAAGATGAGAAATGGACAAATCCTGAAAGATTACCTAAACCAATTAACAGTTCTTACGAAGAATCTCATGCCAGCCTTTCTTTAGATGGCAACACCATTGTATTTGCGAGCCACAGACCCGATGGCTATGGAGCAAAAGACATTTACATCTCTCATAAATTACCCGATGGGAAATGGGGGAAAGTCTTATTACTCAACAAAAACATCAATACTGAGCTTAACGAAGAAAGTCCATTCCTGTCTCACGATGGGCAAACATTATTTTTTGCCTCAGAAGGTCACAATTCAATGGGTGGATATGATATCTTCAAATCGGAAAAGGACGAAAATGGGCAATGGCAATCACCCGTTAACATAGGCTACCCAATCAACACGCCGGGTGATGACCTGTTTTATATCCCAACTCTGGATGGTCAAAGAGTTTATTTTGCATCTGAACGAAGCGGTGGTTATGGACGATCTGATATTTACATTATAGAATTTCCGGTTACAGATGAACGCACGCTGGCAGTTGTTTCGGGCTATTTATTTACTGAAGACGGAATACCATCGGCCGAATCCATTATTTCTGTAACCAATAAAGAGAGTGGAGAATTAGTCGGCGACTACAAGCCGCAGACCAACTCCGGTAAATACACGATGATTTTAGCTACCGGGGTAAGCTATATAATGACTATCAATACTCCCGGTATGATTAGTATCTCCAAGGAGATTGAAATCCCGTACCGGGCTGATTATAATACCAGAACCAGTGCAAGCTATTTAGATCCAATGGTACTAAAAAAAGCAGACCACTAACAGCCTGCTATTCTTTATCGGTCAATAATAGCTGATCGTTCATAAAAAATTGAATACTAAAAAGCTTTACCTGCACATTTTTAACTATTTTGCGAAGTCAATTTAAAACCAAACATTAAGTACATAAAGTATGTTACAACCAAACACGCTAATCGTTGCTTTATTTCTGTTCATTTCACAGCTAACCCTGGCTCAAACCGACTCAAAAGTTGATAATAAAAAATTCAATGAGGCAATTAAACTGGCTGATGATAAAGCCTTTGGTGAAGCCATAAAGTTATTTTCCGACATTTTAGAGGAAAATCCTGACAACGTGCCGGCTTTATACAACATTGGTAACTGTTACTTAAACACCTCCGATGGTCCTGATACAGCTATCGTTTATTTCGAAAAAGCCTATGGTTTGCTTGAAGATGATGAAAAAATAGGAGATATAGGCGTTGATATTCAGCTTTCGATTGGTAAATCACAACAATTTTTGTTGCAACACGAGAAAGCGATTACAACATATGAAAACCTGATTGAAATTCTACCTGCCGAAGATGACCTGCTAAGACAGGAAGCCATGCGCGAGATAGAGGTATGTGAAAATGCCATTGAGTTAATGGAGTCGCCTGTGCAGTTAAAAGTAAAAAACCTTGGACCGAATATTAACTCAAAATACGATGATCACAGCCCAATGATTTCAGCGGATCAAAGTGTCTTATTCCTCACATCAAGAAGAGCTTCCAGCTATAGTGAACTGCTGTTTGACGGACAATATGCAGAACGTATCTATTCATCTAAAAAAGAAGAAAACGAATGGACAAAGGCCAAGTCATTGCAAGAATTATTCAGAAAGCAGGGACATGAAGCAGGAGTTAGTTTGTCGGCTGAGGCAACCGAGTTAATTATCTATCGAAATGATGTGGACGGAGCCAATTTATACTCCAGTATGTATGATGGTTCAAACTGGGGTGAACCGGTTAAAATTGAAAGTCCGATCAACTCAAAATACGAAGAAACACATATGACCAGCTCTGCTGATAAGCAAACGGTTTACTTTACCAGTAACCGTCCAGATGGAATGGGAGGTCTTGATATATACCGTGTGCGCCGCTTACCTAATGGTGAATGGGGAAAAGCTGAAAACATGAAAGCTTTTAATACCCAATATGATGAAGAAACGCCTATACTTCACCCGAATGGTAAGGTAATGTATTTCAGCTCAGAAGGACATAACTCTATGGGGCAGTTTGATATTTTCTATTGTGTAATGGATGATGATGGCAACTGGGGACCGGTTCATAATATTGGATATCCGATTAACACACCCGATGATGACTTCTTCTTTGTACCTACCACAACGCCTAATATTGCCTATTATGCTTCATCACGCTATGATGACAATTACGGAGGTTCAGATATTTACCTTATCGAATATGAAGAGCCTGAGATTAATCGCTTAGCTGTTTTTAAAGGTTGTATCAACAGCTCTGATGAAGCACCAATTGAGAATGTAGAGATACGAGTTACTCGCCAGGACAATCCTGAGGTAATTGGCAACTACAAGCCTCACCCCGGTACAGGAAAATACATCCTGATTTTAGAAACAGATGAAAAATACAATATAACCTATTCAGGTGTTGGCTTTGAAGAACAATCTAAAACAATTGATGTTACACGCGAAATGACTTATAAAAACTTAAGTCAGGCGAGTAATATAGACGACGTTATGATGATTGCAGTTGCTCAGCCTGAGCCTGTGGTTGAAGAGGCTGAACTGGCCACTACTGAATCATTGGATACCTCAGATGGCATTCCGTATTACACCGTTCAGATTCTGGCGCTAAAAAAACCGGTATTAACATACGATATTTTTGTTGACCTTGAGCACAACCTAATTAAAGAATACAAATGTAACGATGGCTTCTACCGATACTCCTATGGTACTTTTAAAGGCTTTAAGGCTGCTTTAAAAGGAAAAGACAAAGTGTTGCATACAGGGCTTTGGTCTGACAGTTTCGTAAGAGATATTAAGCAATACGATAGCCTGACAGAAAACACACCTGCAGAATAATGACAGCAGATGAGATTGCCCTCAGGGCACTTGAACCAGAAGATATAGACCTGCTGTATAAGTGGGAAAATGATATGAAAATATGGGAGGTGAGCAATACGCTCACCCCTTTTTCCAAGCACCAACTGGTCAAATATATTGAGCAGGCCCAATTGGATGTTTTTCAAACCAAACAACTGCGCCTGATTATTGAATCAGAGACAACTAAAGAGATAATAGGCATGATCGACCTGTTCGATTTCGATGGTTTTCATCAACGCGGAGGTGTAGGCATCATCATCCATGAAGACCACCGTCAAAAAGGTTATGCCTTTGAAGCATTACAACTCTTTACTGATTACTGTTTTAAACACCTTGGGATAAACCAGCTTTATGCCAATATATCAGTGAACAACAAAGGCAGTTTAGCCCTATTCGAAAAAGTTGGTTTTGAACTGGTTGGTGTTAAAAAGAAATGGCGTAAAACAAAGGATGGTTTTACGGACGAATGCCTTTATCAGCTTTTAAGATAAGCCTTTATCCACCAATCAGGATACATCACAATCTAACAACCTCAAATCCTGCTCCTCGGAATATAAAAGAATTAAGTATTCTTTTATATTTCAGCTAACCCGAAACAAGTAACCTTACACCACATACCTTACACCACATACCTTAAACCTTACACCTCAAACCTCATATCTTATATCTAAAGTCTTGCGTCTCCTGTCTTCAGGCTTCTGTCTTTGGTCTTCTGTCTTCGGTCATCGGTCTTCTATCAATAACAAACTATACGTATAACTCACTTGCGTTAGGTATCGCCTTTAACAATTCGTAATTTCCTGTTTCATCTAACAGTTTAGCACAATAGTGCTGCATGCCATTAGTTACAACCAGGTAATCAACATTGAGCTTTGTATTATAGCGCGCAGCCTGATTAAATACAGCCCTCGTTACAGGCACCTCCGGGGCTTTACATTCAACTATAACACGCGCTTGTCCCTGCTTATCATACAGCACAATATCAGCGCGCTGACTCAGCCCGTTAACCTTAACCAGCATCTCAACAGCAATGAGCCCTGCCGAATAGCCCAGTCCGCTAATGAGGTAATGAATAAAATGCTGCCTCACCCACTCTTCCGGCGTTAGTGCCACAAATTTTTTTCGTACCTCATCAAATACCTGAATTTTATTACCTGTTTGTTTTGTTCTAAACTGCACAGGTGGCAGGTTAAGCTTTTGCATGTATCCCTTTTTTTTCAACAAATTAAATCATTTTAGCCAGAAAAAGTTACCTTAGCGTGAAGAATAAAATCCTGCTATTCGCACTTTATTCCCACCCGTGCCCGGCTACTATGCTATCGCACTTAACCTTAAATTTTTTTTCCTATGAAGACTAAAAAAGAAATAGTTGATAACTGGCTACCCCGATATACGGAAAGAAAGCTTGAAGATTTTACACCTTATATCTTATTAACCAACTTCAACCACTATGTTGAACTATTCTCTGAGTGGTATGATGCCCCTATTTTAGGTAAAAATGGTAATATGCCCAATTGCAGCGCCAACGGCATAACAATTATCAACTTTGGTATGGGAAGCCCCAATGCTGCCACCATGATGGATTTACTAAGTGCCATATCGCCTAAAGCAGTGCTTTTTTTAGGTAAATGCGGAGGGTTAAAAAAGAAGAATGAACTGGGTGACTTTGTACTTCCAATAGCAGCCATTAGAAGTGATGGTACCTCTGATGATTACTTACCACCTGAAATTCCAGCTTTACCGGCCTTTAGTTTGCAGCGTGCCGTATCAAGTGCTATTCGTGATAACGAACTGGATTACTGGACTGGTACAGTATTTACAACCAATAAACGTGTTTGGGAGTATGATGAGCGTTTTAAAAAATACCTGGAAAAAACGCGCGCAATGGCTATTGATATGGAAACAGCTACTATTTTTACAGTCGGTTTTTACAATCATATACCTACGGGTGCCTTATTGCTTGTTTCTGATCAGCCAATGATTTCAACAGGTGTTAAAACATCGGCCAGCGATAAAGTTGTGACAGAGAATTATGTGCAGAAACACATTCAACTGGGTATAAAAGCTTTATCAACCATTATGAATGGTGGTAAATCAGTGAAGCACCTGAGGTTTGATAGTTAAGACTGATAGTTTTTAGGTATAAATACGAGCCTGTTAATATTTTAATAAGGCTTTATATAGGTTTACAAGGCAGAAATGTATGTATACGAAAATACGGCTGCTGCCTGGTAAACTCATAAAATTATAAAATGACTTTTGAGCAGATTTTACAGGAGTTAAAGCAAAAAACGTATCGCCCGATTTATTTTTTAATGGGCGACGAAGGTTATTTTATTGATGAGATAACCAACTATATTGCCAATAACGTTTTAACAGAAGAGGAAAAGGGTTTTAATCAAACCATTTTGTATGGGAAAGATGTGGATACAACGGAAATTATTCATGCTGCCCGTCGTTTTCCAATGATGTCTCAGCACCAGGTGATTATTGTCAAAGAAGCTCAGAACATCCCTAAAATCGAAGACTTGGAAGTATATGCCAACAATCCGTTGACATCAACTATTCTGGTCATTAACTATCGTTACAAAACACTTGACAAGCGAAAGAAATTTTATAAAAGTGTTGCAAAAAACGGTGTGTTGTTTGAAGCCAAAAAGCTATACGACAACCAGGTTCCTCAATGGATAAACAGCTACTTAAAGACCAGGGGTAAAGCGATTGAACCTAAAGCATCAGCTCTGTTGACTGAATTTTTAGGAAGCGATTTATCTAAAATTGCTCATGAGCTTGATAAACTGGAGTTAGCCATCGGTTCATCTGTTCAAACCATTACTTCGGCTCACATTGAAAAGAATATTGGGGTTAGTAAAGACTATAATAACTTTGAGTTACAAAAAGCTGTTTTAAACAAAGACATTGCAAAAGCCAACAAGATAATACTTGCATTTGGTAAGAACCCAAAGGCCTACCCAATTCAGATGACTACAGTAACTTTGTTTGGCTATTTTCAAAAACTGCTGGCCTTTTACTATTTACCAGATAAATCGAAAAACTCGGTGGCAGCAGCATTGAAAATAAATCCTTTCTTTGTTACTGATTATACTACAGGTGCCCGTAATTATCCGGCTCGTAAAGTAGTGCAAATCATTAGCCTCATTCGTGAGTATGATATGAAATCGAAAGGTTTTGGCAGCTCTACAACTGAATCGGGCGAGTTATTGAAAGAATTAGTATTTAAAATTATGCACTAACTAATGGTTAATGACTAATGATTAATGGTAATTGGTTAATCACTAATCATTAAACACTAAGCACTAACAACCATGGACATTTCAATTATCATCATCATAGTTATCAGCTTAATAAGCATTGCAGGCTTTAGCCAGCCCGAGCTGATTTATAAATACCAGTTTAACGCCTGGCAAATTAAAAACCGAAAGGAATACGTGCGCTGGATAAGCAATGGCTTTTTTCACGGAAGCTGGATGCACCTTCTGGTCAATATGTTTGTACTATGGTCTTTTGGACGACCTGTACGACTCTATTTTATGCAAAGCCTGCCAGGTAATAGCAGTATCGTTTTTCTGTTTTTCTTTTTATCTGCCATAGTTGTATCAAGCATCTATTCATATTTAAAAGAGAAAAACAACTACAATTATAATGCAATTGGGGCATCAGGTGCGGTTTCTGCAGTGGTTTTTGCCAGTATTTTATACGATCCGTTCCGTATTATTTACTTATATTTTATTCCAATACCTGGAATACTTCTTGGAATTGGCTACCTTGTATACTCCCGTGTTATGGCTCAGCGAAATGTTGATAACATAGGACACGATGCTCACTTTTGGGGAGCCGTTTATGGTTTTGTGTTTCCCATTTTGCTTAACCCGGCATTATTACTACACTTTTTTAACGAATTACTATCTATTTTATAAACACTATGAACAAAGCAGTATTCATCGATCGCGATGGAGTTATTAACAACGACGAAGGCCATTACTATATTTACAAGGTCAAAGATTTCAAATTGAACCCTGGCATTATTGAAGGTTTGAAGCTTTTGCAGGATGCCGGATTTAAGCTATTTGTAATAACCAACCAGGGAGGTGTTGCCAAGGGAGAGTACAGCGAGGATGATGTTGAAATTGTACATGGTCACTTCTTACAACTCATGTTTGATAACGACATACGTATTACTGACATCTATTATTGTCCGCATCATGAATCGGTAGAAGACTGTGATTGCCGTAAGCCAAAACCAGGAATGATTAACCAGGCTTGTGACGAACATCAGATTGACAAAGCAGCTTCCTACCTGATTGGCGACTCTCACAGGGACATTGAAGCCGGTAATGCAGCCGGTTTAAAGCAGAGCATTAAAATAGCTAAAAACAGCTCAATTATTGATGTTTGTAATACCATTATCAATCTGTAATGGATCAGGCTCAGTACATAACACTAAACGGGGTTCAAACGCAGGCCGATAAGGCTGTTCTTAATGTGGATAACCGCTCATTCAGGTATGGCGATGCACTTTTTGAAACGATACGGTGCATTCAGCAAAAACCAATGTGGTTTCATGATCATTACCAACGTTTGATAAATGTCATGAGTTTGCTTCAGATGGACATCAGAAGCCTCCCTCCCAGGAATGTACTTGAGGAACATATCAGTTGGCTGATTCAAAAAAACAGGCTATTTGGAGATGTACGTATCAGGCTCACTGTCTTTCGTGAAGATGGTGGGCTGTATACTCCTGTCAGCAACAAAGTACAATGGTTAATTGAAAGCTCGGCCCTTGGCGCATCAAACTATGAATTGAACCCAAAGGGCCTTTTAATTGACATATTCGAAGAGGAAAAAAAAGCACTCAACCGCTTTTGCCATTACAAAACAGCCAACTCTTTGCTATTTGTCTTAGCAGGTTTGTTTAAACAGGAAAAGGGGAAAGATGATGTATTGATTATTAATTCAAATAACCGGATTATTGAAGGCCTGGCCTCCAACTTATTCTGGGTGAAAAACAATGAATTCTTCACACCAATGCGCTCATCAGGTTGTGTGGATGGTGTCATGCGGAAACAAATAATTCGCTTACTGAGAGAAAACAACTGGCCCGTGCATGAAGTCAATGGAACAGATTACAATACCCTTCTTCAGGCAGACGAACTGTTTCTGAGCAATGCCATTCAGGGCATACAATGGGTTGTAGGACTTAAAGACAAACGTTATTTCTGCAAATTAAGCAAGGAAGTTAATCGCTTGCTTACAGACGCTTCCATTAATTATATGCGGGATTCTCAGGAAAGTTAGTCCAGGCTTTAAATACATCACCCAAACCTTCCATTGCCTGTTTCCAAATGTGGTCAATATGATCATCCATTACCATTTCATCAGCTACATCGGCTACAATCCATGATTCCTCTTCTATTTCACTCTCCAACTGCCCAGGTGACCACCCTGAATATCCGGCGAAAAACTTAACCTGTTTGTGATCTGCAATACCGGTGTTAACCAGATTCTTGATCACTTCGAAATCTCCCCCCCAATATAAGGTATCGGTTATTTGCACTGAGTTGGGTACTTTATCACCAAGGGTGTGAATAAAATACAAAGTATTAGATGCTACAGGACCACCCACATATAATTCGCCTTTAAAATTAAACAAGTCCTCAATCACCTCATCCGGATATAATTCAGACGACTTATTCAATACAAATCCAACTGCTCCATCTTCGCCATGTTCGGTCAAAATAACGATCGAACGACTAAAATACGGGCCTTGCAGAAAAGGTTCAGCGATTAGTATGCGACCTTTAGCTGGTTTTAAACCAGGCTTATGACCTTTAAATATGTCAAAATCTAAACTCTTCATACAACTAACTTCTTTTTTAAATGTAACACTTTTAATTTAAGATTGTATGAAAATTGAGAGACTTTCCTCAATAAAAACAGGCCATTCACCAAAAGAAACAATAGTTTAAAATCCTCATTTACTTATCATTGCCACATAAAAAAACTTTCAAACACATTTATTTTGCTAAATCAACAAATCATTAATTCATCAAATTAACGAATCAACAAATTAACTAGTCAGCAATTATTACTACCTTGTTTTTCATACATAAGCACAATTACATTTTTAAAACACTAAATCTAAAAATCTGTTATGGTTCCTAAGCGTATCGCTTTACATCTTTCAATGTTTATCTCTTTTCTGTTGATATCATTTACTGTTTTTGCAGACAATAATACCCGGCAAAGTCATTTTGAATTACCGCCAGCCATAATGAAAGGTGTAAGCTGCACCATAAGAGTGACAGAGCCTGAAGGTTTAAAAATTATCCAGCCCCAGTTGCTTATCAATGGTGTAAAACGCGAATTATCTGAGGATGATCAAGGACTGTATTGTGAATATACCTTTAATGAAACCACTGAAATACAACTTATTCAACAAAGTAAAATTGAAAAGAAACGCATTGTGCCAATTCCCTTATGGTTATCGATACTACCTCCCCTCATTGCCATTATGATGGCGCTTATAACCAAAGAAGTTTTTTCATCACTCTTTATTGGTTTACTCATTGGCACCACTGTCATATACAAATATTCGGGTGTTGGTTTCTTTATCGCGATATTTAAAGGAGCATTCTCCATTATTGACACCTACCTGATGCAGGCATTGTTAAACCATGAACATTTATCAATCATTATCTTTTGCATGTTGATTGGCGGCATGGTAACCCTTATTTCATTAAACGGAGGGATGAAAGGCATTGTTGCCATCCTATCGAAGTATGCCAATAACCGCCGGTCGGGCCAGATGATAACCTACCTGATGGGTTTACTTATTTTCTTTGATGACTACGCCAATACGCTGGTTGTTGGTAATACCATGCGCCCCGTTACCGATAAGCTAAAAATATCGCGCGAGAAACTGGCCTATCTGATTGATTCCACCTCCGCTCCTATTGCTGCTATTGCGTTTATTACTACCTGGATTGGTGCCGAACTTAGCTACATACAACAAGGCATTAGCGAAGTGGGACTGGATGCTTCGGCATATTCGGTGTTCCTCCAATCGCTTAAGTATTCATTTTACCCCTTGCTAACCCTCTTTTTTGTGCCTTTGCTCATTTGGCAAAAGCGCGACTTTGGCGCTATGCTGACAGCTGAGAGGCAGGCTATAACAAATAAGTTTGAGGATATTCAGAAACAGGGACGATCGCCACAGATTATGAAAGAGCTGGAAGTGGCCGACGGAGTTAAGCCACGTTGGTTTAATGCTGTTATTCCTGTACTCATTGTTGTATTTGGTACGCTGGCCGGTTTGATCTATACAGGTTGGGACACGGCTATTTGGAGTAGTCAGGCACTTGGGTTCACCACCAAACTGTCAAAAACCATTGGTGACTCTGATGTGTTTAATGCACTGATATGGTCTTCGCTTGCCGGTGTATTTAGTGCTATAGTATTAACAACTTCTCAAAAGATACTGAACTTAAAAGAAAGCATTGAAGGCTTAATCAATGGTTTTAAAACCATGTTTCATGCCATTCTTATTTTGACTCTGGCCTGGTCATTGGCTTTATTAACAGATCATTTGCATACTGCAGAGTTTATTACGGGCCTGCTGACTGCCATCAACATAAGCCCGCAGTTTATACCTGCCCTTACCTTTGTGTTTGCAGCTGTTATTGCCTTTAGCACCGGTTCGAGCTGGGGAACAATGGCTATTATTTATCCGTTAATCCTGCCCGCAATATGGAAAATAGGTTTGGAAGCAGGTATGAATACCGATGCTATCTTACCTCTTTTTTATAATGTTGTTTCATGTGTATTGGCCGGTTCTGTGTTGGGAGACCACTGCTCTCCTATTTCTGACACAACTATTTTGAGCTCGCTGGCCTGTTCATGTAACCATATTCACCATGTGCGAACACAAATGCCTTATGCACTCTTAGTGGGTATTACAGCTCTTGTGGTTGGCACACTGCCATCAGCCTTTGGAATGCCCGTTATCGTTTCGTATTTATTGGCCGGAGCTATTTTATTTGGGTTTATAAGGCTGAAAGGGAAGGTGGTTGAATAGGTCGAAGACCTATGCCCAGCTGAAATAATAAAGAAAACTCAATTCTCTATTATTCCGAGGTTAAAGGTTAAAAAAGAAAAGGACCTGCCTCAGGTCCTTAGTCTTGTGTCTTGAATCTCACATCTAATATATCGCCGGAAATCTTTTGGGATCAAATTCTGCCATTAGGGCATAGATGGTTTCATAAACATCTTCGGCATTTGGATTACTGAAGTAATCACCATCGGTACCATAAGCCGGACGGTGGTCTTTGGCTGTAACCGTTTTAGGCGATGCATCCAGATGATAAAAAGCACCATGTTCTTCCACCACTTTGTGCAACATATAGGCAGTTGCTCCGCCTGGCACATCCTCATCGAAGAAGACCACCCTGTTGGTTTTCTTCACCGACTCCAGAATCACTTTATTGGTATCAAAAGGCAGCAGTGTCTGTACATCGATCAACTCAACCGAAACGCCAATCTCGGCCAGTTGTTTGACGGCATCCTGGGCAATGCGTACACATGAACCATAGGTTACCAGTGTCACATCAGTACCTTCTTCAATAATTTCAGGCACACCAAGCGGCACTTTAAACTCACCTATATTAGTCGGACGTTTTTCGCGCAATCGGTATCCATTCAATGGTTCAATGACCAATGCCGGATCATCGGCCGATAATAAGGTATTGTAAAAGCCGGCTGCACGGGTCATATCGCGCGGCACACATACATAAACACCACGGATGGAATTAATAACCATACTTAAGGGTGATCCGCTGTGCCAGATGCCTTCAAGACGGTGCCCCCGGGTGCGCACTATAAGCGGTGCTTTCTGCCCGTTTTTGGTTCGGTAGCGTGTTGTAGCCAGGTCGTCACTCATGGTTTGCAGAGCATACAACAAGTAATCGAAATACTGTATTTCAGCAATTGGACGCAGGCCACGCAGTGCCATACCAATTCCTTTACCCAGGATAGTTGTTTCACGAATGCCGGTATCGCGCACGCGCAAATCACCATACTTTTCCTGCATCCCTTCAAGGGTTTGGTTAACACCACCTAAAAACCCGGTATCTTCACCAAATGTTACCACCTTAGGGTTGTTGTTAAAAATATAATCGAAGTTATCGCGTAATATTTCACGTCCCGGAACGCTTGATGCATCATCATCAAAAGCAGGCTGAACAGGTTCTACCTTCAGTGCTGAATAATCATCTTCGCTGTAAAGCCACTTACTGTAATTCTCCCATCCCTGGTCAAAATACTTTTTCACCCATGCTTTTAACTGCGCTTTCATAGAGTTTGGCTTTTCACATGCCGCACAGTAATGACGCAGCACCTTTCGTGCAGCACTTAATATCTCCTTGCGGTTAAGTGAAAGGCTGGACTTCAACTGCTGGACGATGGCATCAATCTTATCCTGCTTTATTTCGTTACAAACACAGTTTTTCTGCGTGATGATATCCAACAGTTCCTGACGTTCGGCCTTAAAAGCATCATTAAACTCTTTAAACGCTTCCTTCTGGGCTGTTTTCACTTCAACAACAGCCTCTTCTTCTATCGCATCTAATTCTTCAATAGTGGCCAGTTTACTTTCCAGCATCCACTGGCGCATTTGTACCAAGCCATCGTAGTCTTTTTCCCATTGCAGGCGTTCAGGCGATTTGTAGCGCTCGTGCGAGCCACTTGTTGAGTGACCAACAGGTTGTGTCAGCTCTTCAACATGGAATAGCACGGGAACATGTTCTTCGCGGCATCGTTTAATACCTTCTTCATACATCTGACATAAACCGGCATAGTCCCAGCCCCTGGCATTGTAGATCAGCATGCCCGTCTTATCCTTAGGGCCTTTTTCAAAACCCTTAAGCGCCTTGCTTATGCTTTCTTTGGTGGTTTGAAACTTCTTAGGTACAGATATACCGTAACCATCATCCCAAACCGAGACAGCCATTGGTATTTGCAGAACACCGGCTGCATTTAATGTTTCAAAAAAGTGTCCTTCTGATGTACTGGCATCACCAATAGTACCAAAAGCCACCTCATTACCGTTGATACTAAACTGATCAAATTCTTTTAAACCGGGGTTATTACGATATAATTTAGAAGCCATGGCCAAACCAACTAATCGTGGCATCTGGCCTGCCGTTGGTGAAATATCAGACGAGGTACACTTCATATCGGTCAGGCGTTTCCATTCACCTTTTTCATCAATAGTACGTGTACCAAAATGGTTGTTAAATGAACGACCGCCATTATCAGGGTTTAATTCGGTTCGGGTTTCACCGTAAAGCTGTGCAAAAAACTCCTTGGGAGTCATCATGCCTGCTGCTAAAATAAAGGTTTGGTCACGGTAATATCCTGATCGCCAATCGCCTTTTTTAAATTGCTTGGCCATGGCAATCTGGGGAATTTCTTTACCATCGCCAAATATTCCGAACTTAGCTTTACCTCCAAGTACCTCTTTGCGTGCAAGTAAACTCATATTACGGCTGACGCAGGCTATTTTATAGTCGGTAATCACTTCATTCTTAAACTCAGTAAAACTGAGCTCATTTGCTTCAAATGACATATAAATGATTTTTACTGTTTTTAGTTGCTATGACACAAATCTAAGAAGAATGTGTCATTATTTATTGGGCTACTATCAAACATATGAAGGGAGTGCTTTGTTTGCTTAATAGCTGTTTTATTATAAAAGGGCTGATATTGAAGGAAAATAAAACCAGGGATTACGCAGATTACACGGAAAATATGAACCACAGAATACACAGATTACACAGAAGATATAAACCACAGATTACACGGATTACACAGATAAGCATGGAAGAAATGGAACCACGGATTACACAGATTACACGGAAAATATAAACCATAGAATACACAGAGTAACACAGAAGAATAGTTAGGATAGTCTTGTGTCTTTTGTTTCTAATTAATCTATGGTTAAAGATTAAATATGAGCGACAGCTAATACCTTAAGAAAGTTTAAACCGAATTGAGGTATGGGTAAATTTTAGTAGTTTTGTACCGAATTAAAAAGGGAAAGATTATGTGGCCAGTTATTTTATTGAGCATAGTTTTAATGGGAATTGTTTTTGTGTTAATGGCAATCCGAATTCTTCTGCAGAAGAATGGTAAATTTCCAAATTCGCATATTGGCGGAAATAAAGCTTTAAACGATAAGGGCATTTATTGTGCAACAACACAAGATAAGCTTGCCCGAAAAGAAGCATTTAACATTAAGCCGCTAAAGCTTGATGGTGAATACGAGAGCAGAACAACAAGTTGTTAGCATATAATACCTATTAAATATTTAATTACGCTGGTATTATGCCGATACATATTCATAGTGTCTTTAGGAGTGAAATGAACTAAAGGCACATTTTGAATAGTAATCGGTATAAAAAAGAGGTTTTCATTTTGTGAAAACCTCTTTTTTTTAATCCAACTCATTACACCCAAACCCAACACTTAATATTTTATAGATAGCTTCTTCAAAAGCTGTTTGCATTATTCTTAATTACCTTTCCTGCAGCCCTCTTCAACATATATTTGCCAGGCCAGCATGTTAATAACATATTTTGAGAGGTAGAGGTCGCGCATTGAAATAAATAAAGACGATAATATATCCTGCGAGTCACCCATTAACTGAGAAAGTAATATTGGAGGTTCATCACTCAGCATTATCTGGTAGTCTTTATTCTTATTCATAAACAAACAATTGATGCTTGTGGGTGTTTCGCCATCGTAAATAATAGCCTCAACAATGGCATCTTCGCGCAGTTCATCATCCTTGTAAACCACATATACGAGCTCATCATCTTCATCAAGCGATTTTACAATTCGCACATCACCCACCTGTATCTCATATTGAAACTGTATATTAGGATTACCGTCTATCAGACTAAGGCTAAAAGCCACCATTTCGCTGTATAAAGGCACTCCTTCGGCATTTTCGAGGCTGTATCCTACCTTAACGGTATCGGCAAGCTGCGTTTCAACATGTATAAAATGTTCATCGGTAAACCCGAACCTTGACGATGTGTTGGCTTCAAACAATCCATTACTACGCTCATCAACCCATAACTCACCGGCATATTCCTCCTCCAGGTCAAAACGTGTAACCAGGTGGTAATCGTGCCACATCAGATTCTTATCGGCCTCATAGAAAAACTCTGATGTAGATACCATCAGGTTATTGTTATATGACTTGCCTGGTTCAGGCTCAAATATTTTATGCGGATTTTGTGCCATCTCAAATGGCATATGTATTATAAACCAGTCGCTGCTGCCGGTACGATGAAAGTATGACTGGCAATTGCCATGAGTGGCTAAGATAGCCTTTCCATCCATCTCAGGCGAATACTCATAAACGCCTTTGATATCTTTAAGGTAGATGTTTAAACCACGTGGCTTATCGCCGGGGTTAGTGCTTTTATTGCTGGCCTCGCGCACAAACAGGCTGTAGGCTTTTGATTGCTCAATAACTTCAACAGCCTGATCAATATCGTAAGCTGCCTTGTCAAGTGCTTCAGAAAGACTTAACTGTTCTTTTTCCTGCTCCGGGTTATCACTGGATTTTTCGCAACTCACAATCAGCATACTCAAAGCAATGAGCATCCATCCTAAACCTACAATTTTTCTCATGAGTTAATGTTTTTATCGGGTTAAAAATTCCGTAACTCTTTATACCATCATCCATCAGCAGATGGGTATTGAACGGTAATTATGCATATATAACAAAATGATTATTAATGCTTTTGTTATATATGCATAATTTAAATTGCAAGTTAAAACCTGATTTATTGCTTGTCAATAATAAACTCAGAAAACCCCGAACTCATTTTCACCTCATATTCATCGTCTTCTCCGTCTAATATAAAATAAGCCTCCAAATCGTTGCTTTGCTCCACAATAGCCATGCTTTTTTCATAGCCCAACACCATAAAGGCAGTGGCGTAGGCATCGGCACTCATGCAATTGGGGGCTAAAACCGAAACGCCCAGCAACCGGTGATTAACAGGGTAGCCTGTAAATGGGCTGATTGTATGTGCATATTTTTTTCCGCCTTTGATGTAAAAGTTACGGTAGTTGCCCGAGGTTGCCAGGGCAATATCAGATATGCCAATTATTTCCTGCAACTGACGATTAAGCACCTCTGGGTCATCTATGGGCTTATCAATACCCACGCGCCAGTTGGTTTGCTTGGGGTTAAGACCTTTAACGCGCATCTCGCCGCCTATTTCAACCATGTAATTATCCACTCCAAAGGATTCAATTACATCAGCCACCACATCAACAGCAAAGCCTTTAGCTATGGCACTGCCGTCAAGCATTATCTCCGGCTTTTGTTTTACTATGCGGGTTCCATCGAGGTGCAGCATGTCCATTCCTACATACTGCTTTATCGAATCAATCAGATATTCGCTGACGCTATCCTTCTTTGAAAACCCAAAACCCCAGGCATTCACCAGGGGAGCCACCGTCATATCAAAAGCCCCGTTTGTTTTCCCGGTAATTTCTTTGGCCTTATTAAATACCTGCCTGAAGTATACATCTGTTTCATACGAAGCATTTCGATTGATTTTACTTATGGTTGACTCCTCTTTGTAGGTCGACATAGACCAGTCAAAAGCATTTAAGGTACTTTGAATGGTATCAGACAAATCGCTTGAGTGCTCATAGGTCATATGGTAAATAGTGCCAAAAATAAGCCCTTCAGTGCGGATATATTCTTTTTTAGGTTGACACGAAAAGCAAGCAATCAGTATCAGTGCTGCAAAAGCGATATGGATATACTTTTTCATTGGAATATGTTTTGGGCAAAGGTGAGAAAGTGCAGTGGATTATCAAAACGGAAAATTAGGAAGCCAACCGTATATAAAGCCCCAAAATACGCTTTAACATTTATTAACACGTAATCAATATAATATTTCCCTGAAACAACAATCAAAAAAGTCTGCCTTTGGTCACTATCAGTGGCAAAGCGCCAGAAAAACTACAGCCTTTTTTCAAATTCATATACGAATAATTAGTATTAAAAATGCGCATTTTCCCTAGTCGCACTAGGTATTTTTACACCCCAAAAATTCGCATTATGCTAATAGATACACGGTTTTTAGCTCCTAACTTTATTGCTGCACAACAAACATATAGATCAATAATTAAAACATTATAAGCTTATGCGGAAAAATAGAAGTAAGCCCCCTCAAAAAATCATCGAGACCATTTTTGAAAATCAACGGGACCATTTTTAAAAATCATCGAGACCATTTTTAAAAATCAACAGGATCATTTTTGAAATTACTGAACTGCGTTACTCAAGCAGACAAATAAATATTATTAGTAACCTTTAATTTTTTTCTTATGAAGGTATCATACAGATTAATACCCCGAAGGAATCCAGGAAAACCGGAAGCGAAGCCGAAGCAATATGCAACTATTGTCAGACCGGCAAAAGTAACACTTGACGAACTGGCAAGTCGTATTGCTGAAATTTCGCCGGTAAATGAGCTGGATACCAAAACGGCGCTAATGACATTAGCCCGTGTTGTGCCCGAGTACCTTGCAAAAGGTGCTACTGTTGAACTTGGTGACATTGGTCGCCTGATGGTTAACCTTTCAAGTGCTGGTGCTGAAACCGAGGAGGATTTTAGCAACGACATGATCAAAGGTTGTAAAGTATCTTACAGGCCTGGCATTAAGGTTTATAAGGCACTTAAAAATGTAGAAAAAAAAAAAGGGTAGACAGTTTATTGCTGACTACTGAATATTGCAATGAGTAACGCAGATGGT
>JAKSBD010000422.1 GCA_022361295.1 Bacteroidales bacterium | reverse complement strand
GTTCCAATGGCTGCGGCAAATATGAGTAAGAGTGCGCCTGAGAATTGCATTGAAAACAAAAAGTCAAAAAATTTCTTCATAATAGTAAGTATAGTTTAATAGGGAATACAAATATAAGTTTTTAGTTAAAAAAGAGCGTTCTAAATTAATATTGTCATCCTGAGCGAAGCGAAGGACCTGTTAATTTAACTGTAGAAAGTTATTAAACAGGTCCTTCGCTTCGCTCAGGATGACAATCCTAATAAAATATTTTTTTAATGCCCATGATGTTCCATGCACTCATTCAATAACGGATGGTTTTTGGCCACGAGCGGTTTTCGGCTCAGTGACCATGCTAATACATAAGCAAACAATCCAACAAATCCTAAGAACCCACCGATTTCTATAAACCCAATGTTTAAATGATGTAGCGTACCCACCGTTACCTGCATATATACATCAACATATTGACCTATTAATAATATACTGGTAATAATCAATAATGCATTTTTATTGGTGGATACTTTTCCACTCATTAATGCTAAGAACGGGAACAGCCAGTTTACAGCTAATTCGGTATAGAATAAAGGCGTAAACTCACCCTGGGTTCTGGGAACATAATAAATCGTTTCTTCAGGAATATTTGCATACCAGATAAGAATATACTGTGAGAACCAGGTATAACCCCAGATAATAGACAATATAAAAATGTATTTTGAAAAATCTTTTAAATGATACTTACTTAAGAATGGAAGATATCCCATCTTATTTAAAATAATCGCTACTAAGGTAATGAGGACGACAGCATGTTGGAATCCCATTGCAAAGTTTCTAATGGCAAAAATAGTACTGAACCAGTGAGCATCAATGGACATGATCCAGTCAAAGGTAGCCATAGAGAAAGTCAGTGCCAGTGAAAAAATATATACTTTAGAATAAAATTCACTTTTTTCAAAATAACGAAGACCACCTTCAAGATCTTCTTTAAAAGAAAGTTTTCTCAATAGTTGTGTCAGGCCGATCCATACGGCAAAATAGATTGCAAAACGAATGATAAAAAAAGGTGTATTCAAATAAGGCTCTTTATGCTGCAAAATAGGGTCATGAGCAACAGCATCATGATGTGACCAGTGATACAGAGAATAAATCCCGAATAACAAAGGAATCATTAGTACCAATAATACCGGGAAAAAATTTGCAATTCCCTGATGGATTCTAACGAATCCGGATGACCAACCGGATTGGGTAATGTATTGTAGTGCCCCAAAAAAAGTAGCACCTATGGCCAATGCCACAAAATAATAGTTGTTGATCAATAAGTTTGCCCAGCCACGTTTTGGATCAGAGGCAAAAGCATAGATGAATGCAGCGACTCCGATAGCCATTAAAATGTAGGCGACTGTTTTAAATTTTAAAGGTATAACTAGTTTTTGATCCATTTTTTCTAAAATTGATGGATGAATATCTTATTTCTTTACAAGTTCATTTCGAACATAATTGATAATTGCCCAACGATCTTCTTTATCGATTTGCGATCCATGAGCTCCCATTAACCCGGATAAGGAACCAACAGTGATGATATGGAAAATTTCACCATCCGGTTTATCCTGTACATAAGGCTCAATTAAAGAGGTTGGTTTTGCAGAGAACAGTTTGCTGGTGTATAAGTGCCCGTTTCCATCTCCTTTTTCCCCATGACAGCTTGCACAGAAAATCTGATATTGTTCCCGGCCTCTTTTTAAGGTAACCAGATTTACAGGAACCGGGTTTTTCAATTCTTTTCCTGCTGCGATTTGATCCGGAAAAGATTTTTGCTTATAAGGATAAGGCATCTTCCCTCTTGCAATAGTTCCCGGAACAGGCATTTGATTTGTGATGCTATCTCTGAATACTGCATTATCCGAATAGGCACTTGATGGTTCGGAGTAATACATGTCTGGCATATAAGCATAACCCGGATGATTACGGTCATGATTACATGAGCTACTGAATATTCCAATAAACAGAATAAACAATAGGAGCGAATATTTTTGTGTTACGTTCATTCGTAAAAAATTTATCCTTTAGTATTAATTTCTTCTTCAACTTCGTTGATTTCACTGGCACCGCTTTCGGTCAGTGCAGTTTTTACATTCTCTGCTTCAGCTTCAGATAATTCCTCTTTATCTATAACTATAATGAATTTATCATCTGTTGCTCTTGTATCATAAACTTTAACTTCTTTGCCCGGGAATAATTTTTGACGGATAAAGAATGTCATAAAAGTTAAGAAGGTGGCAATTAAAATTGTGGCCACAAACATGATAATGATAAATGATAAAGAGTTTAGCGGCTTACCTCCGAATTTCAGCGGATAGCTCACTACAGAAGTCCAATATAAAAATGCAAATGTTATGGAGGTTCCTACTACTCCATATAAAAATGTTGCATAAGGCAACCTGGTTTCAAACTTTAATGCTTCAAATACACCATGTAAAGGAATAGGAGTAAATACATCCTTAATTTTTATGCCTTTATCCTGAATTTGATGAATGGCCTCAACAATTTGATCTTCATCTTCATATACACCGATTATATTTGTTTTGGTCATAATGTATATTATTTACTGGTTTTTTTCAAAATTCCTTTTACTTCACTGATGGCGATCATAGGTACATACCGGAAAAATAATAATACGCCAAGCAGAAAGATTCCCAAAGTCCCGACAAAGACTCCCACTTCCACTAAAGTAGGTGAATAGCTTGCCCAACTTGAAGGAAGGAAATCTTTTGATAAAGATGTTACTACAATTACGTATCGTTCGAACCACATACCAATATTAATAAAGATTGACATGATGAAAACGATGGTAATATTTTTACGAATACGTTTGGACCAGAATAGTTGCGGTAAAATGGCATTGCAAGTAACCATAGTCCAGAATGCAAGGGTGTATTCGCCTGTTACACGGTTTTTCAGGAAGGTGAACATTTCGTATTCTTGTCCACCGTACCAGGCAATAAAGAGCTCAGTTGTATAGGCCGTTGCCATAATTAAGCTGATGAAAGTCAAAATACGTGCGATGGCATCAAGATGCCCTCGAGTCACGTACTCTTGGAACTTGAAGACTTTTCTTACAATGATCATTAAGGTTAATACCATCCCGAATCCTGAGAAGATTGCACCTACTACAAAGTAGGGTGGGAAAATGGTTGTATGCCAACCCGGCATTACGGAGGTTGCAAAGTCCATGGATACAATGGAGTGCACTGCTACAACCAATGGAGCAGCTAATCCACCTAATAAAAGAGAAGCCGTTTCAAAACGTAACCATCCCCTGGCTGATCCAACCCATCCAAAGCTAAAAAAGCCATATACTTTTTTCTTAATTTTAGATTTTGTTTTGTCACGAATAGTGG
>JAKSBD010000446.1 GCA_022361295.1 Bacteroidales bacterium | reverse complement strand
GGTGGAGGTAAAAGTAATACTAGTGCTGGCTCGTGGATATTTGGAAGTCATTTAGATAAAAATAAAACCCCGCTTACCCCTGAGCAAAAAAGTTTGGTCAATAATATACTCTCCGACATAATGCATATGGATGACATAGGAGCAGAAATTTTAAGGAATTTAGATCAGGTTGATATATATGTAAATTCATGGGTTATTAATTCAAATTTACGCGGACAGGCAGGGTACGATCCAAGAAGTGGTGATATTCAATTTATAAATGCCGATGCTATAAAAATGAACAATATAGCTCACGAATTAACACATGTGGCCCAGGAATTATATTACAACGGCCGATTAACCAATATTTTAAATTCAGATGATTTATACGGATACTCCAACATAGAGTTTGAAGCCCGTATTATTGATGATTTAAGGGGGGTAACGATTCAACGTTTAACTTATGATGAAGAATTAGATAAAGAATATATTGATTTTATAATTGATATGAGGTACAATGGAATACCCACAGATATTGATGACCTGTTTTTAAGATTTATAGAATATTTTAAACATGAAAATCCCCAATACGACTGGCCTACTGACCCTGATTTAACACCTGAACTGTTAAAATTTTTATATAACACATTATAAATCTTAATCTTTTTAATTATGAATAAGTCTCTGATTTCTATATTGTTTTTATTATTAGCAAGTACAGTGTTAAACGCTCAAAAGGCAGATGAACAAATCACAAACAAAGGCTTGCATATATATTCTTTACCAGATGTTAATCTTTATGGACTAAAAATGTATAACGGGCAGTACCTTTATTTAAAAAGAAATGAAGATATAAAGCTGTATGATAGGTTAAATGCTGAATTTAAAGCATTTTTTGGAGATGATCACCCTCGAACAGTTGTTGGTTTTAAGCTAAACAATAATGGTCTGCTCATTGATGTCAGAATACTTTCCGACATTCAGATGGATCAAGAAAAGGTTTATTCTTTTCTTTCTAAAGTAGTATCAGAAAAAATTATTGTTCAGTTGGAACCGTTTGTAATGTTTGATCCTGACTTTATAGGAAAAGACTACTACGTGGTATACTATCTGAAGTTAGGTGATAAAAAATTATAAATCACATATTAAACCATCACCACTTCCCCTCAGGCTTACGGCCAGCTCGCTGGTTGTGCCTGAGTTGATTGGGGATACTGGATAAATACCAATACAGTATGGACTATTACGAAGCAATTAGTTGGAGTGGATTAGACTATACATACGAATGGAAATCCATGACGCAGGCTGAGAGAGATGGTATATTTGATAAAATAGAGGAACTTAATAACGGAGAAAAAGAATGTACTTGGTAAAGATAACTAAAATCATTATTATTTTCTTTCTTGCGACATCATGCATTAAAACAGGAAATAAAGGCAATCTATTGATCGGTTATGAAATGGAGCATAGCCATCGAGGAATGTTAGTAGTCGATACAGTAAGAACTCAAAGAATTATCACCGGAGATTCAATCTTTTATATTACCCAAATTCCTAAAAAGAATCATGTGATGAAAGTTTGGAAGTCATATCATAATGATTCAATACTAGTTGGTCAAAATGTGATTTTCAAGCTTCGCAAAACAAGGGTATACAACATAAATGGAGCCAATTATACTGTGTATAAATACGTCTATAATGACGAACAAATCAGTGATGAGGAAGAAGATGTATTTTTCACTGATGAGTATGGAGTATTATATGATCGTTTATGGTGGTTCTCTTATGGTAGTTCATATGAATACGATTCCATATCAACAAAACTGGTAGAATATATAACGAGTGATACAACAGGCTTTTTCAAGGATAAGATACTTCCTCCGCCACCGGAACTTAATAATGACGATTAAGGTGTATGCTTTCAATAGGTAATAATATCGATTACTATTCAATCCCGATAGCCAATGGAATCAAGGTGATACTCGCAGATTTTCAATATAACTTTAAACAACTTCTAATATAAAAATTGCAAGAAACGTTCAACTAAAACGATAACTTTACGGTTTCTTAAGTGAGGTAAATTTAGTTGAAATGAAGAATTCGTCGTGTAACTTTGAGCGCTGTCAACCACAGCAGATTGTAGCTGATTTTTACGATAAGATATTAGGCTATGTGATTAAAAAAGTATCGGATGCAGAGCTTGCCAAGGACATTACGCAGGAAGTAATGGGGCGGATGATTGATGCCTACGGAAAACAAAAAGCAATAGAGAATGTAAAAGCATGGTTGTTTCAGGTTACCCGTCATGTAATAGCAGATCGTTATCGAAAAGATGCACTTACTGCTGTGTATGATGATGTTGAATTGATAAAGCAAGCTGATGAACCAGATATATCTACTGAAGACTTTATTATACCCATGATTAACCTTTTGCCCGATGAATACAGAATACCGCTTTATAAAAGTGATATAGATAATATTAAGCAGGCTGATATTGCCAAACAACTAAATATATCCTTATCAGCTGTTAAAATGAGATGTCAGCGTGGTCGCAGGAAACTTCAGGAGTTGTTTTTTGAATGTTGTGATATTCAATATACTGAAAGTGGTGCTTTCGCCGGCTGCACTATCAAATCAAGTTGTAGCGTTTTATTGGAAGAAGAGCAGAAGCTTCTTCAAAAGCGGAATAGGGAATAGCTATCCGTACTTCATATAATTTAAAAGAATTACCAACTAAAATCCGTCTGTTTTTATCTTCAAAGGTTTCTTTCCGGTAAAAAAGAGAACTGTCTGGCTGTTTGTCAATGCTCAGATAAACAGTGGTATATATTGATGTGCTAAATTATTTCTGATTTTTTTTCTTCCTTCTTGTGTCTTTTTGATTGTGTTTTCGACTTCCTAATTGAAATCGAAAAATTAACAATTAAATCTCATCAGAATGAGTCAGAAAAGATTAGTAAGCACATCCATTGTTGGATTTATTACATCTGCATTTAGTTTCCTTGGAATTATAAGTTGCTGTGGCTTTCCGGTAATTGCAGCCTTTTTAGCATGGTTAGGAATAGGCGTATCTCAATTGGCGTTCTTTTCACAGTATCAAAATTGGTTTACTGCCATTGCTATTGTTGCTTTATTGTATGGTTTTTATACCATCTACCGTAAACCTCAGCCCAGCAATAAAGAGTCGTCGTGTTGTACATCAGACACTCCAGAAGAACAGTCCTGTTGTAGTCCTGAGAAACGATCGAATCGCATTGCCAAAATTATGCTATGGTTGGGACTGATTGCAGTATCAGTTACATTCTTAATGAACGATAACAAAACATCAGAAAAGGAAAAGGTTTGTTGTCCATCACCTGCAGAAACAGCAGAGTCCTGTCAGTCAGAAGCATGCTGCCCCAATTAAGTATTTCAACAGAACAGATAACCATTAAAAAATTACAATATGCAAGAAGGATTAATACTCGCTATCCGAAATTTATTCTATAATACCTTAAGTGTTCAGGTAACACCATTTTACGATAACCTGACCAAGACGCTGGGTAACTTTATCTTTATCACACTTGAGCTGTTTGTACTCTTTATTGCCATTACGGCTATTATAGAGTACGTAATGATTCATGTTAATCAAAACAAACTACAGCGTTTATTCAGGGGAAAGGGTGTTATTGGTAATGTTGCCGGTGCTGTATTTGGTGCCGTTACACCATTCTGCGCCTGTTCAACAATACCTATGACAGTAGGGTTTTTAAACGCCCGTTTACCATTTGGTTCAGTCATGTCCTTTTTAATTTCATCGCCATTACTTAATCCTATTATTGTTGCCATGCTGGCTGCAACGGTAGGAATTCAAAATGCTGCTGTCTATTTTATTCTCGCATTTACGCTATCTGTATTGTTTGGTTTGGCCCTCGATAAGTTAGGCTTTGCCAAACATGTTAAGGCGGTAAAAGTAAGCGGGGGCAAGGATGTTGTGGTGGATGGCATTGATGTCAGAAGGAAATTACCAGCATCTAAGAAAATAGCTATTTCAATAAAGGCTGGCTGGGAGTCATTAAAGCCAATTTTGACCTACCTGTTTGCAGGAGTGGGAATAGGAGCTGCTATATATGGCTATTTGCCCGAAGGTGAGACCATTGCAAAATATGCAGGCGAAGGTAATCTTTTTGCTGTTCCGCTGGCATCCATCATTGGTATCCCATTGTATATACGAGCTGAAACGGCCATACCTATTGCCATGTCATTAATTACAAAAGGCGTGGGGATGGGAACTGCCATAGCCCTGATTATTGGTGGAGCCGGAATGGCCATACCGGAAATGACCATGCTGGCAAAAATATTTAAAAGAAAGCTGCTTATATCCTTTATTGCTGTCATCTTCCTGGTTGCCGTTATATCAGGTTATGCTTTTAATATCATTCTATAAAACTGATGTCTGTATTGATAAAATGTATGCAGATTTATATTAACACTTTAAAATTAGATTAATGGGATTATTTAGAAAATCAAAAAAAAACTCAGACTGTTGTAATATACAGTTTGAAGAGCTTAAAGACGAAAAACAATCTGGTAAAGACAACGGATGTTGTGAATTTAAAATAGAAGAATTACCTCAGGATAAAGAGAAAGATGATAAAGGGAAAGGTTGCTGTGATTAATATCTTTTTTAAATTGATAATGGTGTTAGAAAGACCTTAGAACGGATTAAACCCGGTATGTCATGTATTCATATCGGGTTTGTTTTATCAAGTTGCTTTTTTGGAAAAAAGGATTGTATTATAATTACATTTTAGGCAAACGTATCAGTATAAGCAGAATGGTACTTGATCAATTCTCTGATTTGTAAGAAATAAGCATTAAACAATTAATATCATTCTATTTGTTGAGTATATTAATTAGCTGGTTCAGATCGTTTTTTAACCGTTTTAAAGATTCTATATCAATGCTTTCTCCGGCAATTTTTTTCACAAGTGATTCAGGTATTATGGCTGCCTGTTCTTGTAAATCCTGACCTTTTGAGCTTAATTTTATAATGACTTTTCGCGAATCATCGGACGACTTGGTTCTTGTTATAAAACCCAGCTTCTCCATCCGTTTTAGAAGTGGCGTTACTGTGTTGGTATTCAGGATGAGTTTTTGTGTTATTTCATTGACACTGCGCTCGTCTTTTTCCCAGAGCAACATAAATACCAGGTATTGCGGATAGGTAATGCCAAGCCTGTCCAGATGAGGTTGGTATTCCCTTGTGATTAACCTGGATGCAGCATAAACAGGAAAGCAGAGTTGGTTTTCCAATTTTAATTGTTCGTATGCCATTGCTAGTTATATATGGGATTTTCTAAATATGATTGTCCGCATTTCTAAATTTATTTTGATTCAAAGTAAAGGAAGAACTGCGCAAAGGACGCAAATTGCTGAAGGTTATTTTTAAAGAATTTGCGTCCGTTGCGAGATGTTTTTCCTGACTTCAACCACTACAAAACTAATCCAAAATTTTAGAAAGATAACTATCTATTTTTTCCGGTTTAGTGATGGGAGCAAAACGTTTCAGGGGCTTTCCGTTAGCATCGATTAAGAATTTGGTGAAATTCCATTTAATCTTACTTCCAAATACACCGCCCAGTTCGCTCTTGAGGTATTTAAATACCGGGTGAGCCTTATCTCCATTGACATTTACCTTCGCAAACATGGGGAAGCTTACTCCATAATTTATAAGACATCCTTCAGAAATTGATTTCTCGTCGCCAGGTTCTTGATTACCAAACTGATTGCATGGAAAGCCCAATATGACCAGACCTTTATCTTTATACTTTTGATAAAGTGCTTCGAGACCTTCGTACTGTGGTGTTAAGCCACACTTGCTGGCCGTATTAACCACCAGGACAGTCTGGCCTTTATAGTCGCTCATTTTAATTGTTTTGCCCTGGAGGCTGTTTGCTTCAAAGTTGTGAAAATTAGTTTCCATTGTTTCGTCTATTAATGTTCTACTTGTATTTAATTTTGTACCAGGCATTTGTTGACCACAGTGCCCAAATAACCAATACTGGTTGGAAAAATAAGCGTATTAACCTGGCCTTATCAGTATCCAGACCGAAAGCATCAATTTGATTGATATACTGAGATATGTTTCCTGGAAAGATGGCAATAAAGAAGAGTGCTGTTACTATTCCAACCTTTGGTTTATGCTTTTTTAGTAAGATAAGTGATAAACCAAGCAGAATTTCGACAATGCCCGACAGTACTACTACCAAATCAGTTCCAAGGGCACCCAATTGGGCACCTGTGCAGTAAATTCCTGCCTTAACCACAAGAGGTGTCCTGTTCCTGCATAAGTCAATGCTATACCCAGTAATACGCTTAATGCTGTTTTTAAATAATTTGTTGCTTTCATTTGTTAAATATATGTCGTGTGCGATACAAATATAGGGATGTTTTAGTGATAAATATCGCACGCGACATAAAAATGTAAAATATTTTGCATGAAACGACATTATGATGTGATGAAGTGAACGAATGGGGTAGTTTTAGGATTTACAGGTATTGATGGTTGACAAAATTCAGAATGATGCGTTGCTTTCACAAATTGAAACACCCGTTCCTCAATATTTATCTACCTTTGCATAATTATATAACGAATGCCAGTACCATATTAAATACATATGAAGATTCTTTTAAACTGTTTGCCACCGGCTGATATTTTTAGCCCTTCTATTTCATTGTCCATTTTAAAAAAGTTTATGGATATTAATGGTTTTGAAACAGGTATAAAGTACTGGAATTTTGAGCTATCGGTTATGAGTGATTTTACTGATAGTGAAGATACAGAAGATCGCTTATTGCCATTCTTATCCATCATTAATGATGAGTATTGTAATGCTTCAGGAAACAGGCGTATTGAGTCAAAGATGAAGGCTTTGAATACGGATTATCTAAGTACAGATGTCCATTATTATTCAGATTTTTTAGAAGAATCAAAGCAAGCAATTATATCTCGTATACGAGAAGGATTAAAGACAATTGATTTTAGTGAAATACAATTGTTTGGCATCACCGCCAAGTTTAATCAGTGGTTACCAGGTACTATACTGGCCAGGGAGATGAAGAAGATTGCTCCTCATGTAAAGGTGATTGTTGGTGGTTTTGGTAGTGATGAAGTGGCTCATGAAGCCATGAAACTGTGTTCGTTTTTTGACTATGCAACCTGGGGGGAAGGTGAGTATCCATTGTTAGAATTGGCTAAACAATTAAGAGATGAGGATAATAATGTAACAGGAGTTCCCCGCTTGTTTTATCGTGAAGGGAATAGTATTAGACAATCGGAGCAAACTAAAAGTGAGTACCTCGATTTTGAGCATTATATCTACCCTGATTATAACGATTACCTGGAAGCTTTTCCTGAAGAGGAGGACAGGGAGCAGATAAGTATCCCTATTAACTCCATTCGTTCATGTCACTGGCACCGTTGTAATTTCTGCGATTTTAACAAAGGATATAAGTTGCGTGCCCGAAGTCCAAAATGTGTGGTGAATGAGATAGCTGACATCAATGAGCAACATGGGCTCACTACTTTCACTTTTGTTGACAGCGATACTTTTGGTAGTTTAAAGCACTTTGAGGAGTTACTCAATCTGCTGATTGATCTTAAGTTTCGAACTGAAGAAGATTTTTCCTTTTGGGCAGAGATAATCCCCAACCAATATTACTCAGATGAGCTTATGCAAAAGATGGCCATTGCAGGTTTTAAAAACCTGTTTATTGGTTACGACGGTTTGTCCGATAAGCTGCTGAAGAAAATGAATAAGAGTAACACATTTTCGGATAATGTGCAGTTTATAAAGTATGCATTAAAAAATGGCATCTATTCTTATGTGAATGTAATAAAACACTTACCCGGAGAAACAGAAAGCGATGTTCAGGAGTGCATGGATAATCTTCATTTTCTTCGATTCTTTTATAATCATGCTATAGTTGAGTTCTCACACAATTACGTGACGCTAGTCCTGTCATCCATGTCCAGGTATTATAAGCTAATGCCGGATAATGAGGTGGGGAATTACGAAGTTGATGAGTTATCCTATTTATTGCCGGCTACCTTCTCAAACCATAGCGATCGTTTTCATCTTTTCCGTTATCAGCGCAATGTGCCAGCCAACGGTCGTGAATGGGACAGGCTTGAAGAGGCTGAAGAGTATTACAAGAAGCATCGTTTTAGTTACACTATGCAAGAGTACAAGGGAGTATATTATTATACTGAGTATTGTGATGGAAGCGAGATCGAAAATATTGTGTTTGGTGAGCCTGAGTATGCTTTTGTGCTGAAAGCAAGTAGCAGAAAAGTTATTGGTTTTGATGAGCTTCTTGAGCAGGCAGGAAATCAGTTTCCAGGAATTGATGAAACACGCTTAAAAGAGGTTGTAAGTAATTTGAAATCAAGTTACCTGCTGTATTGTGATGCAGAATTTAACAATGTGGTATCATTATTTGATTTTTAAAGGGAAATAAGAAGAGGCTGATCAGAAACTTAATATTCCAATATATTGAATTATGCTTCGACAGGCTCAGCAAGCCAATTCTTGTTTTCTGAGATTGTCATATGAGCTCCCTGAGCCTGTCATATGTGCTCCCTGAGCTTGTCATATGTGCTCCCTGAGCCTGTCGAAGGGTGATTTAGTTCTCTTACAGCCCCTGTGGTTTAAGTTATATTGTTTTAAAACTTCATTCCCAATCGAACCATAACATTTGTACCTGCCTGTGGGAAATACCCATCTAAAACATCGTGCTCGCCCGCATAATAGTAGCGATATACCCATGCATTTGATTCGTACTCTTCATCCAATATATTATTGACTTTAAAGCCCAGATTGAAATTACCTACTGAAGGAATGGTAAAATCGTAATTAACAAGGAAGTCGTTTACCAGCCAGGCATCCAGCTTACGCTCATCGTTTGATGTATTGTCCACGTATTGATCTCCCACATACTTACTTAGCAACGATAGCGTAAGGCCATTAACCGGCATAAAGCTAAACTGACTTGCAGCAGTAACCGATGGAGAGAAAGCAATATCTGTTTCACCCAATTCGGTTACATACTGATAAGGCTCATTTTCCGAATCATCCCAATAGCTCCAGTTGTCAACATACTCAGTATAATTTTTAATTTTATTGGCCGATAATGCGATGTTACCGGTCCAGTTGAAGCTGGAAGTAAGCATCACGCCTCCTTCAATTTCAACACCAGCACGATAACTGTCCGGAACATTTACCATAATAGCTGCACCAACATCATTTATCTCTCCGGTTTGCACCAGTTGATCTTTATAAAGCATGTAATAACCATTCACATTAACAAAGGCTTTGTTGCTACTGTATTCATAGCCAAGTTCCCAGTCATATAGAGTTTCAGGTTCCGGCTTGCGATCGGCAGGTGCATCTCTGAAGTCACTTCTTGTTGGTTCGCGTTGTGCAACGGCAAATGAGGCAAATACCCTCTGATTTTGATTTAGTTTATAGTTGATACCCATTTTAGGATTGACAAAATCGAAGCTGTAAGATTGCGTCAGGTCAGAATTGTCATCGTGTTCACCAGTCATTGAAAAATTAACATTTCGATACTGGATATCACCATATAGCCATAAGTTCTCCATCAGGGCGTAGGTGGCTTTAACATAGCTGTTAAAGTCTTTTTTCTTACCGGTATTGAAGTACCACTGATGATTATGTGGAATGCCGTTGTTGTACTCACTCCAGATAACATTACCAAAGTGATCGCCATCGTACTCGTTGTAGGCACCACCGATAATCAATTCTAATTTGTCGGTAGTATAAATACCAGAGAAAGTACCTCCGTAAAAGTCATTATCCAGCCACTTACGCTGAATCAGATCTGTTTTTTCTATGGTTTCGCCGTTGATGTCAATCGACTCAAAGCCAACATTGTAGTCTTTAAATTTACGACCATCCTTAAACGATTCGTAGTAACCTTCACCCTGGGTGTAATGCAGTGCAGCAGTTAGTTGCCAATAGTCATTCGCTTGATGGGTAAAATGTAGTTGATAATGATCCTGCTGGTAGTTATCTGTTTGGTTATCATATAGGTACTTATTGAAGGTGCGGGCATCAGAATTGTATAAATTCTCCGCTTCAGCATCTGTCCATCCATCCATCATAACCAGTTTTTCCATACCGGCCTGGTCATTTTCAAGCTTCACCTTAGGCACTCCGTTCCACGCCTGGTAAGTCTTTTCTTCACCAGAGAAAGTGATAAACTTGATAGTTGATTTCTCACCATAATAACCTCCTGAGAAATAATATGATTTTAAATCGGAGGTAGCGCGATCGATAAACCCGTCAGAATTAATACGCGATAAGCGAACATCGAAAGCCATATTGTTTTTCAATAAGCCGGTTGACACAGCCACCGAGTTTTTCATAGTATTATATAAACCATAGCTATTATCAATAAAGGCCATCGTTTCTGCTGCAGAGTTGAGGGTATTAAGGTTAATAGATGCACCAAAGGATGCTGCGCCATTGGTTGACGTTCCAACACCACGCTGCACCTGCACCTTATCCACCGATGCAGCGAAGTCAGGCATGTTAACCCAAAATACGCCTTGAGACTCAGCATCATTCATTGGAATACCATTAACCGTCACATTAATACGAGTGATATCCGCTCCACGAATACGCAGACCCGTATAACCAACGCCTGCACCTGCATCTGAGTTTGTCACCACACCAGGCATTTGGTTCAATAAAAATGGCAGGTCCTGCCCAAAGTTTTGTTTCTGAATTTCTTCTGAAGTCATTTCAGAAGCTGCCACCGGGGCATTTTTGCTGGCCCGAATTGCTGAAACAATAATTTCATCAGTTAATACAGCCGATGTTTCCATTTGAATGCTCATATCAGATGAGCCTTTTACTTCTTGTGTTTCGTAACCAACATACGAGAATACAAGGATTGCATTATCTGACTTGCCGGAAATAGAAAACTGACCATCTGTATTGGTGATGGTACCAATGTAAGAGTGTTTAAGAATGACATTAACACCTACCAGTGCTTCACCGTTTTCGTCAGTAACACGACCATTGTAGGTGCTTTGTGCAAAGGCGCTAAAATAGAGCATAGCTGCCAGTACAATCGAATAAAACTTCTTCATTTTAAATTCGCAGTTTAAGTAATTACTTTAAATTAATTAATAACCAGAGCTTGAAATTTAATGTCTGACTCAGGTTAATACTGCAATGAGATGTCGTAGGAGATAACTTGTTCCCTTGTCGGCATTACCCGGCCAGGTTCGAAGGGTATAATCTCAGCCTGTAGCAGGCACCCCATTGGAATCGGGCGCAAATGTATACACCCGAATGTTATTATCAAAGAAAATAGAGACCTTTTTGTCTTAATTGATTTAAGTCATCTATCAATATATTCATTTTCAAGTGGAAAGGCAAATGGGTTGAGAGTAGAGCAGTGAGAGATGAGTAGTAAGAGATGAGTAGTGAGAGGTGAGAATGCAACTACACCAATCACTAAGCACAGTGCACTAATCACTTTGCACCAATTACCTATCCCATGCAATCATCCCAATCCTTCCAAACAGGTTCGTAGCCACCATCCTTTATCATTTGACAGATAGCTTCAGGACTACGGTCATCATTAACCGAGAATTGCTCCAAGGCCTTGTTGTAAACAGCATAACCTCCCGGCTCTGTTTTTGAACCGGCACTCATGGCTGTCACGCCCAATTGAAGCATATGGTTTCTAAACGTTTTACTCTCTCTGGTAGATAAGGACAAGTCCACATCCGGATTAAAAATCCGATAAGCCATTATCAATTGCGCCAGCTGTTTATCACTCACCTCACAATTTGGTTGAAACGTACCAACGTGCGGTCGCAGGCGAGGGAAGGAGATACTGTATTTTGTTCTCCAGTAGGTTTTCTCAAGATAATCGAGATGAAGTGCAGTAAAGAATGAATCAGTGCGCCAGTCTTCCAGGCCTAATAAACAACCAATACCTACTTTTCGGATGCCTGCCTTACCAAGTCGTTCCGGTGTTTCCAATCGATATGGGAAGTCAGACTTTTTACCACGCGGATGATAGGTTTTATAATTCTCTTTGTGGTAGGTTTCCTGGTAAACATATACAGTGTGCAGACCAAGTTGTATTAATCCTTCATACTCATCTTGCTTCATGGGTTGAACCTCAATAGAAACAGATGCGAAATGTGGTTTGACCAATTCTACCATCTCTTTAAGGTAATTATAACCGCAATCTTTAGGGTGTTCACCTGTGACCAGCAACAGGTGCTGGAAGCCCATGTTTTTGATGACCTCAATTTCTTGCAGAACCTGCTCTTTATTCAATGTTATACGCGTGATATCATTCTCATGATTGAAACCGCAATAGGTGCATGAATTGGCACAGGCATTTGACAGATATAACGGAATATATAACTGAATGGTTTTTCCAAAGCGACGTTGTGTGATGGCACGACTCTTAACTGCCATCTGCTCCAGGCAGGCTTCAGCAGCCGGAGAAATCAGTGCTTTAAAATCCTCAAGCGTTGGATTACTTGTGTTTAAAGCCAGCTCAACATCTGCCGCCGTTTTATTGTATATCGATTGTGTTGTTGCTTCCCAATTATGTGAAGCATGAACCTGTTCAAATGTTTTCATTCTTTCATGTCGGAAGACCGAAGACCGAAGTCCGTAGCCTGATTACTATGTTGTGCAAATCGCTATAAGCCAACTTAATATACTTGTGGTTATAGGCTTGTTTTATAATTCGTCCAAAAAGGCTGTTAGTGGACTGGATGCTTCGGCACCCATTGATTTTGTTGCCAGTTTAGCTTCGTAGGCCATACGACCAGCTTCCACAGCCAGTTTAAAGGCTTTACCCATCTCAACCGGATTTGGAGAAACGGCAATTGCTGTATTGACTAAAACAGCATCAGCTCCCATTTCCATGGCATCAGCCGCGTGCGATGGTGCACCAATACCGGCATCTACAACAACAGGCACCTGGCTTTGCTCAATAATGATGCGCAACATTTCTTTGGTCTGTAAGCCCTGATTGGATCCAATAGGCGCACCCAATGGCATTACAGCTGCTGTACCTGCTTCTTCGAGTCGTTTGCATAAAACAGGATCGGCCTGTACATATGGCAGGACAATAAAACCCAGTTTAACTAATTCTTCGGCGGCCTTAAGAGTTTCAATCGGATCGGGCAATAAATATTTAGGATCGGGATGTATTTCCAGTTTCAGCCAGTTTGTTTCTAATGCTTCACGTGCCAGCTGGGCGGCAAAAATTGCTTCTTTAGCTGTTCGAACACCTGAGGTATTAGGCAGCAAATTAATGCGTTCGTGTTTCAGGTGTTTTAATATATCATCTTGCTGGTTGTTCATCTCAACACGACGAAGTGCTACTGTTACTAATTCTGATTCGCTGATTTCAATCGCATCCTGCATCAGTTGATTAGAGGCAAATTTACCTGTGCCGGTAAATAATCGTGATTGAAAGACTTTATCGCCTAATTTTAGTGGAGTCATATTTTAGAGCTTTTAGCTAGTAAGCCTGATAACTATCTGTTGGGCTGCTAGCTTTTTTGATGTTGTTATTATCTTTATTTCCGGGACTATTAAATTTCAGCTTTGATTTAGTGAAACTTTGTCCAGTTGGCAGAGCTTAATTTGCCAATTTTCTGCAATAAATCAAGTGTTACTGCTCCAGGTTGTTCATTCTTAGTGATGTATGATGAGATGGCCACACCATGAACACCTGTTTGAAATAGTTCTTGAAAATCATCGGGTACCAGTCCGCCAATAGCAATAACAGGTATATTATTAATGCCAGCTTCTTTACATTTGTCTATAATGGCTTTATAACCTTCAGTTCCTAAAACAGGGCTTAGGTTTTTCTTTGTTTCAGTAAAGCGGAAAGGGCCAAGTCCTATGTAATCTACACCCGACTCTACCAGACGTTTAATGTCTTCAAACGTGTTGGCAGTGCCTCCTATGATTGCTTGCGGATCTAGTATTTCGCGAGCTTTATCAGGTGACATATCGTTTTTACCCAGGTGTACACCATCGGCACCAATCTTAGCCGCAATTTCCACATGGTCATTCATAATAAAAGTGGCGTCATGATCCATGCAGAAGCTTAATGCTTCAACAGCGGTTTTTTCAATTTCTTCAATGGGATCTTCCTTCATTCGAAGCTGAACCCAGTTGGCACCTCCCATTACTACCGATTGTATTTGCTCCATATAGCTTTGCTTAGATGGAGATGTGATAAAATGGAGACGAGATATGGATTTTATATTCATAGCCGATTATTTATTCGATAATATTATGGTGATAACCCAATAACGAGTTATTGCTGCCGATAACTTTTTTGACGTAGAAATGTGCTTTTGAACAGGCCTCAGAAAGAGAGCTTCCTTTGGCGGTTTCGGCTGCTATGGCCGACGATAATATACAGCCTGTACCATGCTTTTGTAAATCACCTTTTATCTTTTGCGATGTGACTTTAAAGCATTCATTGTTTCCTGGCATGTATAGATTGTCGCAAACTTGATCACCGGTTTGGTGTCCTCCTTTAATCAGTATGGCGCATTGTAACTTATCAACGATATTAATTGCTGATGCATTACCAAAGAGTTGCTGGTATTCCGGAAGGTTAGGAGTGAGCAAATTGATATTATTACTCACTAACTTTTCAATGGTATTGTGAAGGTTGGAGTGAAAAGGAAAGCCGGCGGAGGCTTTTAGTATGGGGTCCCATACAATAAAAGACTCCGGCCAGTATTTTTTTATCCAGTCCAGTAATTGTTTCAGAATCGTTTCGGATTCTATCAACCCAATTTTGATGGCTTTAGGAGTATATTTCTCAGCTAAAGCAGTTAGTTGTTGTTCAATGTCTTTGAACGGTAGCCAACTGACACCTGCAAAACTTGATTCGTTTTGAAAGGTAATAGCAGTAACGACTCCCAAGCCGCAGACCTCATGCTGTTCAAACGTTTTTATGTCACTTGTAACTCCTGCGCCACTACTTGGGTCAAAACCGGCAATGCTCAGGACATAAGGTCTTTCATTCATTTTTTCAGGTCCATTTTTCAGTGACCTCTTTGAAACGTTCAACAACGCCATTGATGTCACCATCTTTTTCAAATTGTGCCCACAAGTGACCGTGTAAAGCCACTCCATCGAAGCCCAACTCTTTGGCTACATCCACATTTTTATGGTCGATACCTCCAAGAGCCAGAACAGGCACTTCATGATTCTTCTTTAAATAATTCTTCAACACCGACTGATCAATAGCCGGACCATATCCTTCTTTTGAAATACTCTCAAATACCGGGCTTAGTAAAGCATAATTAAACGATTCACTAAGGTTAATCAATTCGCTCATTGAGTGAACTGAGATACTCTTCGGCAATGCCTTATCACTGTAGTCATCAATTAAATGGCGATTGTATGATGTGAAATGAACACCACGCAAGCCTTTCAATTCGACTAAATGCAGGTTGCTGTGAACAGCAATCTTGTTGTGATATTTTGCATCTATTGAATCGATAAAAGCTACTAAATCAGCTTCGCTGTATGCAGGCTTGCGAACGTGTAACACTTCCAAACCTGCCTCAAACAAGGCATTAATAGCTTCTACTTCTTTGTCAAGTTTCGTTGGATAACAAATTACAATTGGCTTCATAAAGTTTAGTTTTAATCCAGCACAAAAATAAGTGTTATTCGTTACATATATAACTCTCCGCCCGATTCTTTGAATAATTCTTTCTTATCTTCTAACTTTTTTGCTAAGTCCCTCACTTCCATTGTACTTTTCATAGAGCAAAATTTCTCGCCGCACATAGAACAGAAGTGTGATGACTTATAACCTTCGTCAGGCAGGGTTTTGTCATGATACTGCATGGCAGTTTCAGGATCTAAAGCCAGTGAAAACTGGTCCTTCCATCTGAATTCAAAACGTGCTTTACTCATGGCATAGTCTCGGAACTGTGCACCTGGAAAACCTTTTGCCACATCAGCTGCATGAGCCGCTAATTTGTAGGTGATTACACCAACTTTAACATCATGCTTATCAGGTAGTCCTAAATGCTCTTTAGGCGTAACGTAGCACAGCATGGCTGTTCCCTGCCAGGCAATCATTGAACCGCCAATAGCCGATGTAATGTGATCATATCCCGGAGCAATGTCAGTTGTTAAAGGCCCCAATGTATAGAACGGGGCTTCCTTACAGTGTTCCAGCTGCAGGTCCATGTTTTCTTTAATACCCTGCATTGGCACATGACCAGGTCCTTCAATAATCACCTGTACATATTTATCGCGTGCAATCTGAGTTAATTCTCCCAGTGCTTCCAGTTCACCAAATTGCGCACGGTCGTTGGCATCGGCTATAGAGCCCGGACGAAGACCATCACCCAAAGATACCCCAACATCGTATGCTGCCAATATGTCGCAAATTTCATCAAAATGTGTGTACAGGAAGTTTTCTTTATGATGGTAAAGCATCCATTTAGCCATGATAGAGCCACCACGAGAAACAATACCGGTTACACGATGAATTGTTGATGGAATGTGTTTCCATAATAAACCGGCATGAATAGTAAAGTAACTAACGCCCTGTTCAGCCTGCTCAATTAAAGTATCACGATATATTTCCCAGGTTAGCTTTTCAACGTCGCCATTTACTTTTTCAAGAGCCTGGTATAATGGAACAGTTCCGACCGGCACCGGTGAGTTACGCACAATCCATTCGCGGGTTTCATGGATGTTATCACCAGTTGATAAGTCCATAATGGTATCGGCTCCCCAGCGAACCGCCCATACAGCTTTCTCTACTTCCTCTTCGATGGATGAAGTAGTAGGAGAGTTACCAATGTTAGCATTTATCTTCACCAAAAAGTTACGACCAATAATCATTGGTTCCGACTCAGGGTGGTTTATATTACATGGAATAATGGCTCTTCCTGCCGCAATTTCATCTCTGACAAACTCCGGAGTTACCTCTTTGGCTGGTATTTGAGCACCAAAGCATTCGCCCCTGTGTTGACGATACTTATCTTTTACCTGCTGTAACTGCTGATTTTCGCGAATGGCTACATATTCCATTTCCGGCGTGATAATACCCTGACTCGCATAAAAGTACTGCGTAACACACTTACCTTCTTTTGCTTTTAATGGTTTGGCGCTGACATGGTCAAAACGCAAATGGTCAAGTTTCTCATCAGCCAGGCGCATTTGTCCGTATTCAGAGCTCAACTGTTGTAACTCTTCTACATCGCCGCGATCTTTAATCCATTGTTCACGTATTTTTGGCAAGCCCTTTTCCAGGTCAACCTGATACTCAGGGTCTGTATAAGGACCACTTGTATCATAAACGGTTATAGGTGGATTTTTAATCAGCTCACCTTCACTTGTTTTTGTGTCACTTAATTCAATACTTCTGTGAGGTACTTCAATATTGTGAATTGAACCTTTCTCGTAAATTTTTCTTGAATTAGGAAAAGGACCAGTTGTCAGACCTTCCTGAGATATTTTACTTTTCGTCATAAGTTGTGTGGATATGAATTAGCCGCCCTGGCTAGCTTTAATAATCAAAATTTTGTCGCCATCATTAATCTGAGAGTTGCCCCATTTGCCTTTAGGAACAACCATGTCGTTAATGGCCACTGCAATACCTCCTGTCTGGTATTGTTCAATGTGCTGAAGCACATCGGCGATGGAAGAATTGTCGGGCATGTCTGTAGCTTGCCCATTAATTAAGATGTTCATTGTCTTATATATTGCACGGGAAGCCAATAGAGAGTCATTCATATCCCTGCGACAGCATTACCTGCATCAGGTTCAATGGGTGTAATCTCAGCCTGTGTTTTAAGGCACCCCGAATAATTGATGGGTCAAAGGTAAACGAAAATTAAACTTATAAACAAACAAAAGCCGAAGAAAAAATCTTCGGCTTTCAATTCATAATCTAATAATGACTATTACTTCTCAACTTGTAATATTTCACTAATCATTGTTTCCAAATCGTTTTGAGAACGAAATCCCATGGCAGCTTGCGGATCACCTTCCAACGGAACAAAGACGATAGTAGGTAAACTACGAATTCCAAACGTAGCGGCTAATTCCTTTTCATCGTCAGTATCAATTTTATATATCTGAACCTTACCTTCATACTCCTTCTGGATCTTATCAAGTACAGGAGATAACATTTTACATGGTCCGCACCAGTCGGCATAAAAGTCTAGGATAGCAGGTACTTCACCTTCATATTTCCATTCCTTGTTGGTTTCGTAATTAAATACTTTTTCCTTAAAACTGGCTGCATCAAGGTAAATAACAGAGTTTTCACCTTCACTTTGCTTAGTCTCATCTGCCGATGTATTGTATAGCTGAAATCCACTGGCAATGACCAGGATTAAGCCACCTATAACAAATAATATCTTCTTCATATTTCTATTTATTACAATGTTTCAATTAAACTCTGTTTTTAACTTAATAGTTTATGTATCTGTCCGATTTAACAAGACTTTAACAGCTGCAAGGGTTATTACTTCTCAACCTTAAGTACGTCTTTAAACGCACGGATAAAAGTATCTTTAGGCAATGCACCTTGTGCCATTTGTGGTTGCCCGTCCTGAGGGATGAATAGAATTGATGGGATACTCTGGATGCCAAATGCCCCTGCTAATTCTTTCTCAGTTTCAGTATCAACTTTATAAATGTCTATTTTACCATCAAACTCAGCCGACAATTCATCTAAAATAGGGCTTACCATTTTACATGGTCCACACCAATCGGCGTAAAAATCAATGACTGCTGGTTTATTTCCTTCAAATTTCCAGTCTTTACTATCTGAATAATTAAAAACTTTTTCTTTAAATGTTTCGTTGGTTAAGTGTTGTACCATGTTTTCTATCTTTTTTACTGTGAATACTGCAAATGTAATAAAATATTTCTAAATATCTATAAATGTATATGTCTGGATATTTCAACAATTGTGCCAAAAGCTATATCTGCCAAAAATGGTCAAAATGCCATAATATTATTGTAATTTTGTCAGCAATATGATACAAGAAGCAAGCAAAAGGGTTGAGAAAAGTCTAAATCACCCTGTTTTTCATACAATTAGAGATATATGTGATGAGATGAACAGACCAGCTTTTGTTATTGGTGGTTTTGTTCGTGATTTGTACCTGAACCGTCCGTCGAAAGATATTGATGTGGTGGTGTTGGGTAGTGGAATAGAGTTAGCTGAACGCGTAGCAAAAAATCTGGGCGGTTTGCGACTAAATGTTTTTAAGAATTTTGGAACGGCCATGTTGCGCTATCGCGATTTGGAAGTTGAATTTGTTGGAGCGCGTAAGGAATCGTACCAGCGTAATTCCCGAAAACCCATTGTTGAAGATGGCACACTGGAAGATGATCAGAATCGCAGGGATTTTACCATTAATGCTTTGGCATTAAGCCTTAATAAAGATAACTATGGAGAGCTGGTTGATCCGTTCAATGGGATAGAGGATATGGAAAAGGGCATTATACGTACACCATTGGAGCCTGGAATAACCTTTTCAGATGATCCGCTAAGAATGATGCGTGCCATCCGTTTTGCTACCCAACTTAATTTTAGAATTGAAGATAACACCTTTGAGGGCATTAAATCCCAGAAGGACAGGATAGAAATTGTGTCAGGTGAGCGTATTGCTGATGAGCTTAACAAAATTGTGATGGCAGATCGACCGTCAATAGGATTTAAACTATTGGAGTTAACCGGATTGCTACAGATCATCTTCCCTGAGTTTCAGGCTATGAAAGGCGTTGATAAGGTAGATGGACGTGCTCACAAGGACAATTTCTACCACACACTTGAGGTGTTGGACCGCATTGTGCCAAATACCGATAATTTATGGTTACGATGGTCGGCCATATTACATGATATTGCAAAACCACGCACAAAGCGATATGATAAAAAGCTAGGCTGGACCTTCCACAATCACAACTTCATTGGACAAAAGATGATACCAAAGATTTTTGGCCGAATGAAATTGCCGTTGAATGAAAAGATGAAATACGTTCAAAAGATGGTGGGATTACATATGCGTCCAATTGTATTGAGTGAAGATGTGGTGAGCGATTCGGCTGTTCGTCGATTATTATTTGAAGCCGGTGATGATATTGATGATTTAATGACCTTATGTGAGGCAGATATTACATCGAAGAATGAGGTTAAGGTAAAACGCTACATGCGTAACTTTAAGGTTGTGCGCCAAAAGCTGAAAGAGATTGAAGAGAAGGATCATATCCGCAATTTTCAGCCACCAGTTACCGGGGAGGTTATTATGGAAACTTTTAACCTTCAGCCCTGCAAAGAAATAGGTGATTTAAAGGCCATTATTAAAGAAGCCATCCTGGAAGGTGAAATAGGCAATAATTACAAAGAAGCTTTCGAACTGATGCTGAAGAAAGGTGAGGAGATGGGATTAATACCAAAAATATCACCAAATGATTGATATAATTTGTTTCTTTAAAGTTTCTGCGTCTTTATAAAATATCAATGAAGCTAAGGCTATATCTTCCCTGGTAATTATCGGGGTTATCATTGCAGAAACTCTTAATAATTCAAGCTATTTATCAATCATTCAATAATACATTTGGTATAAAACGTGTAAAGTAAATGCCTGAAACGCACTCTAAATATTTTTTTAAGGAGGCAAATTGCAGCTCTTTAAATGAAAGTAGTGACATCATTATTGTTACCGATAACTTTTCAACACCCGAAAATATTGGCAGTATCATTCGACTGGCAGCCAATGTAAATGCATCAAAGGTTATTGTAATCGGGAGTGAAGCCTGTCGTCAAAGCAAAGTGAAGAAGACAGCAGGTGCGGCAATGGGTCATGTGAAGGTGGAATGGCATGCTGCAGATTCCTTCAGTATTCCTGACGAGTACCAGTTAATAGCTTTGGAAACGGTAGAAGGAGCAAGAGATTTATATGAGAAAGCTTTACCCAATAAAATGGCCATTGTACTGGGTAATGAAAAGTATGGTATTTCTCAGGAGATGCTTGGCAGATGTGATGGAGCAGTATATATTCCGATGCCAGGTGCTATCAAATCAATGAATGTTTCGCATGCAGCAACCGCATGTATATTTGAATGGATCCGGCAAAATCTTAAATGAAACTCAGGTTAATTCCTATTCCATTAATCAGATTAAAAACAATTACTTATATTTGTATGGTAATTGAAAGACGAGAATAAGATTTCATAAGATATTAAAAGCAACAAGTCGGTTAACCGCTTGTTTTTAGGGTTAGTTTTTTAAGGGTTAAAAGGGGAACAAATGTTCCCCTTCCTTTTTATAGTACATCACCTTACAGTCGGCACTTATACCAATTAAACATCAAAATACACCATATAATTATCTTCTTTTTAGCTTGCTTATCATCATAAACTTTTTCCGTAACTATGGCTATGCAAAAAGTTTCTTCTTCAATCAAACTAAAAAAGATTGAAAATTTTAAAGGCGCATTCCGAAATTCAAGTGGTATTAAAGTTTTGTCCCGCTTATTATAGTTTATTCTTTACAGATTCTTAATTCCCATCTCAATAGTTTTGTCCTCTCGTAAAGACAATTTCAACGCTAATTTGCTACAGTGCCATGAAACCATGGTTGGCGTTAATTTCAATAAATGAAAGCACTAAATATCAAGAACATTATAATTGGAGCAGTTCTTCTGTTCCTAACATCGTTTGCGTTTGCACACGCGACAGGAAATATGATTACCATTGGCGAGTACGTACTTTGGCATTCATAAATCCAATTAAGGACTCAAATCATTGTGCTTGTGTCATGATTTGGCAGAAAGGTTCTAATCCTAAGGTGTTTATTCAATGGTGATATTGCATAATGACCAAACAATCGGAGTACATATTTCATAATAGATTCTTAGTTGTAAACGAGCGGTCCTTTTGGGGTGGCTCTTTTCGTTTGTCTGATCAATATGATTGAATCATGAAGGAGCTTTTCAATTATCTAATGAATCAGAGTGCTGTTCTTTTATCGGATAACTCATAAGTGGTAAGGTGTTAAAATGCAGATGGACAGAGGTTAATAAGTGAGGTGGGGTTGCCTGTATAGGTGTTTTGCTTGCTGAAAAGAAACTGTGAAAGTTGTAGATAGGTGTATTTATTAATTGTCGCGGGCAGAGCTTATAGATTTGCTTCATCATTTATTTAAATCTATTTGTTATGAAAAAACTATTACTTCTTTTAGCAACTGGTTTATTCGCCAGCAGTTTATTTGCCCAGGTGGAGATTTGTGATTTTGAAACCACTTTAAAATATGGACCTGTCACAATAGGAGGCAGTGGGTTGCAAACAACCAGCCTGGTAGCTAACCCCTCACCTGATGCGATTAACTCATCAGCAACAGTATTAAAAGTAAATGCCAATGCTATTGGAACGAATGGAGGCAATAAAATTGATGCCATAATGTTTCAATTGCCTGAAGGGGTAACATTTAAAGCTAACGACTATTCAGCGGTCAAAGTAAATATTTATGTAACAGGAGGTACACCTGCAACGATTCTTAAGCCTAGAGGTAAAGCCGGCGTATGGAATTCTGATAATGTAAGCTCTCCTAATCCTGGTACTTGGATCGGTGTTGTTAAAAACAGGGTTGATGGTGAAGATGGTTTAGCTACTAATAAGAGTGGCTGGATGGAGTGCTATTTTGATATCTCGTCTAAAACACAAACTAATGATTATGATGCGTTTCAAATTCAGGTAGACTGGAATGATGAAAGAGCAGTGGATTTGGAAATATATTTTGATGATTTCGTATTGGTCAATGAAATTCCTACCGGCATTGAGGATGAAATTCGTCAATCATCAAAAGTTTATTATAACAACGGGATCATTAAGGTACTAAGCGATGCTCAGGTAAGCGAAATAGCAATTGTTGATCTAACAGGCAAATTGGTTAAAAAGGCCAAAGGAAATGATGTGACTCAGCTATCAGTTGCCGGATTACCAACCGGTATTTACATCGTTAAGGTGGTTGCCGGTGGCATAGTAATGACTGAAAAAGTTATGAAAAATTAAAAGATACGAAATAATTCAAAGGAAGGGCTTATCTTACGATAGCCCTTTTGTTTTAAAATATAGAGGGATTCTGATATGAAAAGAGGTTTATTAATTATAGTGGGATTGTTGTTCTTACTGGCTTCAAATGCTCAAAAGCCAAATGTTCTTTTGATAATGGCTGATGATCATGCCAACAGAACTATTAGTGCTTATGGAGATGGTATAAACCAAACACCTAATATTGATAGAATCGCTAATGAAGGAGCCATATTTTTTAATAGCTACTGTGCAAATTCAATTTGCCAGCCTAGCAGAGCAGCCATATTAACAGGCAAACACAGTCATAAAAACGGTGTGTATGGCAATGGTTCCACTTATGATAATACACAACAGCAGTTGCCTCGCATTTTGCAAAATAACGGTTACACAACAGCAGTAATTGGTAAGTGGCACTTAAAAGGGGAAAATCCGGGTGATGCATTTAGTTATTGGAATATATTAACCGAAGGAGGAGGACAGGGTTATTATTATAATCCGACTTTTAAATCGCATACAGGTGGCATACAACAGGTTGAAGGCTATTCAACCGATGTTATTACTGATCAGTCTTTAAGTTGGCTTGACGATCATAAGAGCTCCCCTTTTTGTTTAATGGTTCATTATAAGGCACCCCACGTAACGCGCATGCCAATGATCAGAAACCTTGAGTTGTATGAAGGCGAAACAATACCCGAGCCATCAACACTTTATGATGATTATAGGACCAGGGAGAAGTATGCTTCTACTGCCGTTAATCGCTTGCGATACGATATTGAAACAACTGCTTATAACTATTTTCCTGAATATGGGACATACACCCTGTCAGATTATAAATTACTTGAGCGTATGACGCCTGAGCAACGTGAGGCCTATCATGCCTACTATGATGCTGCCAATGAGGATTACAATAATAAAGTATCCAATGGTACAATTGTTCCTGGCGAAAAAAGTGGAAAAAGTTATGCTTATCAGCGATTTATTAAAGATTACCTAAAGGTGGTAGCGGGTGTTGATCAAAATGTAAAGCGCATTCTTGATTATCTTGATGTCAATGGATTGGCTGAAAATACGATTGTTATCTACTGTGGTGATCAAAGTTACTTTACTGGTCAACACGGGTATTACGAGAAACGTTTTATATACGAAGATGGGATGAAAATGCCTTTGTTAATGCGTTTTCCCAATAATATAGAGCCATCAATAAAAGTGAATGAAATGGTTCAGAATATTGACTTCGCACCAACCATTCTGGATTATCTCAATATTCAGATTCCTGATGATATGCAGGGAGAATCATTCAAGCCTGTACTGGATGGCAATGTGCCGGCCAACTGGCGCGATGCTGTATATTATCACTATTACGATCATGGTAAGCACGGGGTGCCTCGTCACGAAGGCATCAGAACGCATCAATACAAGCTCATCAATTTTTACACAGATGATGCATGGGAGTTATATGACTTAAATAATGACCCTGATGAGGTTGATAATGTTTATGCCATTGGGGATTATGCCGATGTGATAAAAGATTTGAAATTGGAACTGGCTTCATTAAAGAAGCAATATGAAGTGCCAGGTGCCGAACTGATAGCTGAGGATTTTGAAGGAGGTCTTTATAAAAACGAATTGGCCAAGATGGATTGGGAATTATTGTCCAGCGCTGGTTCCAGCTATAGGGTGGTTAATAATCCGTTGCCAAATGAAATGAATGCATCGGCAAAAACAGGTAAGTTGATTCGCAATGGGGCAAGTACGCAAACAACGCTTTCTGTTAACCTTGAGAATCAGTTCTGGGACCTGATGGTAAGTCGCTACCTAACACTTAAAGTCCGCTCAAACTTTAACAGCGATATTCAAATTGTTTTGTCAAAAGATGGTGAAGGACAATTTGTTAAATCAAACTCTGTTAGCGGCAATAATGACTGGATCGAGTTAAGGTTTAATTTTTCAGACATTCCATATAGTAAACTTCAAAATTATTTTAATCAGATGGATATTGTCATAGCATCATCTAATCCGGATGAAGATGGGATTGTGTGGTTTGACGACTTGTGCTTTGACGATAACCTGACAACCGATATAAAGAATTTTTCAAATGACGAAACATTGTTATACCCAAACCCGACAGATGATTTGCTTTATATTGGAGGAGCAGAAACTGTTGATACAGTTGAGGTGTTTGCCTTAAATGGAGCTGTTGTTGCAAGAGAAAGTGGGAATAGTATATCGCAGGTTTCATTAAATAAGCTAAAGAACGGAACATATTTTGTTAGATTAAGTAATGGCAAGCGAACTTCATATGTCGGAAAGATAGTTAAAAATTGATCAGACAGTTTGTGATTCAACATTATAATTAAGGATGCTTTTACCCGGCATCCTTTTTTTTTTTTTTTTTTTTTTATAATAGAATTATTTAGACCCTACATTAGGAAAGAGTAAAGATTGACATGTTTTTAAAGTTTGATAAATGTTTGGTTGTTAAGTGTCATAAATATAGGATGATATGGTTTTGTTGAAAATATGTGTATGGGTAATGTATATTGTAATTATTGAAGAATTTATACGAAATGAAAGTTCTGCTGTAGTCAGTTTTTACATCTTCATGCAGGGGCAAAAATATATTTGCTGTGTAAAGTCTGAACAGGGGTATATTCTCAATCAGACAACAGAAACAGTAACTAATAGAAAATTCAGTTTTATGAAAAATGTAAAGGGAAGGTTACGGAGGGGAAGAAACTACCTGTTTATAGCCTTGGTGTTTTTTATAACAGCCTGTACAACTTTTCTCGATGATGAAAAGTTTACAGGTTTACCTCACTCATTGCGCTATATGTCCGTGGACTCATACCGCATAGGTGATGACTATGTGTCAATAACACCAACCGTGATGGGAGGAGAAAATGCAGTGTTTGAAATTGCATCAATTGAAGGACCGTCATCTGAAGATGTGTTGAATGCTTCTTTTACAATAGATGCGCAAAGAGGCAATGTAAACATTAAGGAATATTGTAAACTGTTACCCGGTGATTACTCTTTGGATATTAAGGTGACTAATCCGGCAGGGGCAGAAGTATTTGCCGATGCGTTTAAATTTTCGGCTATTCAGGTTGCCCCGGACAAGCTCAGGTATATTCCATCGCTGTATTCCTTTTACAGCAATTCTACAGGTGATAAGACGGCAGTTGCCAATGTTAACGGAGGTGGTCCTTACGTCTTTTCAATGGATGATCCATTGAATTATTTTACAATTAACGAACTGACAGGAGAAATTACAAAAGAGGCAATTGTTGAAATTGGTGATGATGATAAGCTACTGCGAAAGTTCGACGTTAATGTTGCCAATGAAATAGGAAGCCATACTGAAACCAAAGCTGTTACCATTGAGATAATTGGTGCCAATGTAGGGAAGGTGTCTTATAACGCCGAATATAATAGTCCAAACGCCATTAGTTTAGGACTTGTCAATAGTGCAGCTTTTACTTTTTCCGGTGCGTATTCAACCATTATTCATGATGAAGAATATACGACAGAGCTTAATAAAAGTGTTAATGGACCTGTTTATAAAGGAAATAGACACGCAAATACCTGGCATGCCACAAGTGTACCTTTGGTAATGGATGAAAGCGGTAATGGAGAGAAAGAAAATAGTTTGTTTTTAAGCTTCAAGACATCTGCCAATACAACTGAATGTGTTTCAATTGTAGTAAGTGACCCAATTGATCTTGATAATGCGAAGAGCGCTTATGCAGAAATTGTTGCTTATAAACGTTACATCGATAATAATTTTAACCAGCAGTTTAGTCTTCTAATTTGCGAAGATGAACTTTATAATAATGATGATGCTTTTGCAACTTCATGGACTGTGATGAGTGAAAATATTGCTCCCGGTATGTTACCTTATTCCAATCCTATTAGTGAATCAAAGTTAACAGAAGGGGGAACGCAAACGTTTACTATACCGCACGAGTTGACAGGTAAAAAAGTTCGCCTGGCCCTTAAGGCCGTTCACCTAAATCCTGAACTCGGCAAAATTGGAAGGGAAGCATTTGTATACAAATGGCAGGTAAGAGCGAAGTACTAATTTAATTATTGTGAAGATGATGAATATTCAAAAATATAAGGGAGAAGCGTTCTTTCTGGCTATTGTTCTGAGTTTGTTCTTGGGTAGCACTAACCTATTGG
>JAKSBD010000330.1 GCA_022361295.1 Bacteroidales bacterium | reverse complement strand
TCCATAATAAAAATTTTCAAATTCAAAGATAATAAAATAGCATCATCTTTATAAAAGAAAAGCCCTGTAGTACAACTACAGGGCTTTTCAATATATGCTAATATATCTATTTCTTCTTAGACTTCTTATTAAGGAAGTTAAATGCAACAGGAGTTGCAATAAATAATGAAGAATACGTACCAACAAGTACACCAACCATCAAGGCAAATACGAATCCACGAATGACCTCACCTCCAAATAGGAAAATCACTAATAATACAACAAATGTAGTTAATGATGTATTAACAGTACGACTTACAGTGGAATTAAGAGCAGCATCAACTACTTCATCTTTTGCACGCTTTGGATATAATTTAAAGTACTCACGGATGCGGTCAAATACAACCACTGTATCGTTAATTGAGTAACCAATAACCGTTAGAATCGCTGCTATAAACGATTGGTCAATCTCCATAGAGAACGGCATGAATGAATATGTGATAGAGAATACTCCTAATACGATTAAAACATCATGCACCAATGCTGCGATAGCTCCAAAACCGAACTCTTTATTTCGGAAACGGATTAAGATATATAAGAAAATAACAATCAAGCTGAATCCAATTGCCAATCCTGCATTTTTCTTAATATCACTTGCAATGGTAGGACCAACTTTCTGCGAACTCATTCTGTAATCAGCCAGGAACTCATCCTGAGTAACATTGCCTTTGATGAATGACTTCAATCCTTCAAATAGTTTAGACTCTACATTGTTATCAATTTCTTCTGAGTTTTCTTCAATCATGTAGTTAGTAGCAATACGTACCTGATTACCTTCATTACCGAATTGCTTAGCCTCTACATGAGCACCTTCGAACACGTCAGTCAAGGCCTTTTGAACATCAACAGAAGAAACCTGATCATCGAAACGCACTACAAAAGTTCTACCACCTGTAAAGTCAATTCCTTGCTTAAGGCCTACAGTACTTAACGAAACTACTGAAGCTAATAACGCAATTGCTGAGATAACGAAGAACAAATTCTTCTTCTCTAAGAATTTTACGTGTAAATTCTTATATAAATCACGCGTTAGTTTTGTATCGAAAATTAAAGTTTTGTTCTTACTCAACATTTGTTCGAAAATCAAACGGGTAATGAAGATCGCTGAGAAGAAAGAAGTCGCAATACCAATCATTAATGTAGTTGCGAAACCTTTAATAGGACCAGTACCGAATAAGAAAAGGATTAATCCAGTCAGGAAGGTAGTAACGTTGGCATCAATAATAGCTGAGAAAGCATTTTTGTAACCATCTTTAATAGCTAGTTGAATACCTTTACCTGATCGTAATTCTTCCTTAATACGTTCATAAATAAGAACGTTCGCATCAACTGACATACCAATTGTTAATACAATACCTGCAATACCAGGTAGAGTTAACACGGCACCAAACGATGCTAAAACACCCATGATAAAGAACATGTTAGCAACCAATGCGAAATCAGCCACCCAACCTGCACGAATACCATAGTATAATAACATATAGATAAGAACAACGATAAATGCCCAGATGAAAGATGTTAAACCACTGTCAACAGCTTCCTGACCAAGCGAAGGACCTACAACTGTATCCTCAACAATACGGGCAGGCGCAGGTAATTTACCTGACTTAAGAATGTTAGCTAAATCCTGTGATTCTTCCGGGGTAAAGTTACCGGTGATCTGGCTTTGGCCACCATCAATCTTCTGGTTTACTGTAGGGAAACTATAAACAAAACCATCCAAAACAACAGCAATACTACGATCAACATTAGCTCCTGTTAAACGCGCCCATGTTTTTGCTCCTTCAGCATTCATACTCATACTTACCTCAAACTGACCTCGCTGGTTAGTCTGACTGCGAGCTGATGTAATAACATCTCCTTCAAGCGGAGGACGACCATCGTGTGTACTTACTTTAATAGCCACTAACTGGAATGCTGTTTCCTTTTCGTTGATATCAGTACCAAAACGGCTCACTAAATAATCCTTCTCAATAGGCTTAACAGTCCAGAAGAAACGGGCGTCCTTAGGAAATAAGCTCTTAATTGATGGATTCTGCAGGTATGAATTAACTTCGGCAGTATCACGTGATAATGCAACACCAACAACAGGACCACGCTGTTGCGGGTGGTTTGGTTGCAGGTAAGTAAATAGTGACTTAGCACTGGCATCTTCTAATGAATCAGTTGTTGCTGCTTCGGCAGCCAATTGATCAACAAGAGTTGATTCTTCAGCAGATTCTTCCGCAGCTTCTGCAGGAGCAACCGCTTCTGCAGG
>JAKSBD010000139.1 GCA_022361295.1 Bacteroidales bacterium | reverse complement strand
TGTTAAACATTATTTGCGCACCTCAACAAAACTTCTAATTTCGCATACACTAATCGGAAATAATTACCAAGGCTAAATGCATAGCAATATATAGCTGTTTTGGTTAATGGTTTAAGTTGCCCTACCAAGTGAAGCGTGGATTGGATATAAGGGGGTGGTACAGCAAATTTTTTTATAATAATGAAAAAAAAGTAATCAGTCATGCAATACATATTAGAATATACAACAAACATAATAGTACCATTATACATGCCATATAGGTATGTATTATTGCATTAAACTTTTTCTATATTTGAAATAACATGCATTGCATGATAAAAACAAGTTATCTACAATAAGATCAAATGTTAGACTTTTACAAAATATCAGATGATACACCAAAACCTGATTGGCCTGAAAAGATCGGAATGGTAAGGATTGACGGTTTAGAATTGAGTGACTTTGAGGATCTAAAGAAGAGAAATCTAATATCTGAAAAATTCGATTTCTGGTCGGATTTTAGGTTAAGCAAGGATTCAACTTTGGGCTTGTACGATTTGATTTTAGCCACGTATCCTGAAGTGAGAGAAGGCGAACTAAAAATAAAAGCAGTCAGCAAACTATTCAAAATTGTTTCTAGTGCCACAAAAGACAACTTTGGACTGATAGCTTATTGTGATTAATGAATTATGGCTTTACCGAAAAAGAAATCAAGAATAATCAATATTGATAACACTCAATACAGATGGTTAGTAGGGCCAAATGATGGGTATAATGCGTTCGTTGCAGAAAAAGAGAATGTTAAAGGTCAGAAAATTGAAGTTTACTTTGATACAGATATTAATGACTATTGGGTTGAGTTTCCAAATGTCGAGGGTTTGAATTTAAAAATAGTGAAACCTAAAGATGCGGAATTGATAATTAGGCAAGCACTTGAAGATGGATGGACCCCTGAAAAGAAAGGAAGCCCAATTGTATTCGATTTGAAAAACGATAAGATAATTAAAAGAGAAAAAAGTAGATAACACTGTATATGAAGTCATAGCCGCCTATCGACAGGCCACGCTTCATATACTAATCGTTAGGCATTATTAAACCAAGTAAAACAAAATATAAATGGACAACAAATACAACACATTTTCAGGCCGATTCTGGGCTGGCTTTTTCGATGGAATTATATTACTTCCATTTGTACTATTCGATTTCATATTTTTAAAGCCAGACAAAAGCCTATTTATCGTGATTCCTTGGTTACTAATTAGCTATACAATGTATTTTGCATATAGCATTCTACTTCATTGGAAATATGGCCAAACTGTCGGTAAGCGAATAATGAAAGTTAGTGTTGTTGATGTGTCAGAGGAAAAGGGACTAAGTTTATTACAAGCATTATTACGTGACAGTATACCTTTATTTATTCAAATATTGGTACTAATAAAATTAGTTATCGTGACAATTAAGATTGGACACTACAGTGAAATCGATATTGCTCATGAATCAGTGATGTTGAGTTATGTCAGTCTAGCTTGGTTTATCATTGAAGTAGTAACAATGTTAACTAACAAAAAAAGACGAGCTTTACATGATTTCATTGCCAAAACAGTGGTGATAAATAACAATGCCTAACAAACCGCAATAAAGCATAGCAGGCGGCAGGCCGTTAGCCATTATGAAAAAACACACATTCGTATGACAATAAAGAAACTTCTAAAATTCGAACGAAATATCGAGATTGATTGTCCATTGAATTCCAATGAATTTGTGACAGCATTTAAGCGAAAGTACGTTAACACAAAAAAATCTGAATTTAAAGGTGAAATAGAAAGAACAACATTCAAGTTATGGCTTGACAGAGATTGGTTTAGAGTAACAGACTTCTCTGAACTGAATGGAAAGATTTACAAAAATGATAGTCAAGTTATTATTATTGGGAAAGTAGAACTATCAGATACTATGACAACAATGATATTGATTAGTTTAATTGTCCTTCCAATCATAACTATTTATCAATTCATAACATCAGGTTTTGACTTCGAATTGTTGGGAACTTTTTCATTAATATTTGTTGGTTTTATAGCCATGACCAACTTTCAGATTTATAGAGAAAAAAGTAATTATATTGAAGAATTTGAAAATCTATTTAGGGAAATAAAAGAAAAACAAATAAAAGGTTTGGCTCCACTCAACCAGGAAAGATTGTAAGGTTATAATCCCTCACGACGTCACGAAGCGAGGTTGTTGTGGGTAATTGCTTATATCAATGTAAATTAGCACACAATAAAAGAAAAAGATAGAATGACAAAAGTTAATAGAAGTACTAATAGAAAAGGTTTAAAATCAAAAAAAACGCGTAAGAGAAAACCTGCACGGTTAACATTATTTCTTCTGGGTTTTGCAATTATAATTACTCTATTTATAATCAAGCCATTCATACTAAATGAACCTAACAACCAGCAATATAAGAGTGAAGGAATTAAGTTTAAAAAGGAGGGGCAACTTTCCTTTTATAGACAACACACCAACGAGATTATTTCAACTATTGACATAGAGATCGCTGAAGATGATTATGAACGAGCCTTGGGACTTATGCATAGATACTCAATGGGTAATAATCAAGGGATGTTATTCATTATGGATAGGGAAGAACAACAGTCATTTTGGATGAAGAACACATATATCTCATTAGATATAATCTTCCTGGACAAGAATTATGAAATTGTATCAATTCATAAATACACTCAGCCGTTATCTGAACAACAAGTGCCTTCGATCAAAAAGGCAAAATACATCGTTGAAGTTATTGAAGGATTTTGTGATAAGGTAAAAATTAAAGAAGGTGACTATATAAGATACAATAGAATAACTACCCAAAACAAACAATAGTGTTGGGGCGGTGGGGTTTCGCTCGCGCAGATTGGCTTCGCCGATTTTCAATTCCCACCTCGATAGTCTTGTCCTTTCGGAAGGATAATCTTAACGCAAATCTACTACAGAGCCATGCGGTCAAGCATAGTACGCAATAAGGGAACACCATTACATTACAGCATGATTAGTATAGATGAGATATTAAAATTTATACAAGACCAAACAGGATTGGATTCTTTGGAGAGTGATTCTGATATATTTGAACTTGGGATAGTTGGAGACGATTTTGATGACTTAATTGGAAGATTTTCAGAAAAGTATAAAGTTCAAATGGGTTCCTATTTGTGGTATTTTCATACAGATGAAGAGGGACAAAATATTGGTGGATTGTTTTTTAAGCCTCCTAATAAAAGAGTTGAGAGGATTCCTATTACCCCACGTGTTTTGTTAGATATAGCTAATCATGGTTCATGGAATATATTCTACCCAAAACATAGATTGCCAAAATACAGAATTGACACCTTAATAAATTGGATTTTTGCTACAGGTGTGATTTTTTTCTTTATCTATACATTAGTCCGATAAATGATAATGTAGTCTTACACTAACACCCAAGATTCTGATGTTTCAGGTTATCAGCCTGACATATTACCATAACATTATTAAAAAATTGATCAACGGAGAAACTAATAGATCAGTTGAATTATCAAACGCCAAAACAAAAACAACAGGTAGTTTGGAGGCGTGACGGATGTAAAGTTTTTTGTTTAAAGCTTTAGGGATTACAAATCCATTAGTGGAGCTCCAGTACAAGCATAGAAAAAAAGCCCGCTTATCAGGGGCTTGTTTTGTTTTTTATGAGCAAGTTCAGAACTGGCTTTAGGGATTACAGATCCCTTAGTGGAGTTCCGGTGCAAGCATAGAAAAAACGTCCGCTTATCAGCGTCCTGTTTTGTTCTTTTCGGGAGCAAAGTTCAAAACAAGTTTTGGCTTTGCTCCCGAAAAGAACAAAACCCCGAACAATAAATCGTTCGGGGTTTTTCTTTTTGCGGAGAGAGAGGGATTCGAACCCCCGGTACCTCGCGGTACAACGGTTTTCAAGACCGCCGCATTCGACCACTCTGCCATCTCTCCAATATCTTTATATAATGTCTGAAACCCTTGTGGTCTCTGGTGTTTCAGTGTTTATCTCTTTCGATAACGGTTGCAAAAGTAGGGTAAATTTTTAAACTGCAAAACTATTTTGAGATAAAAATTGACGGTGCATTTTAGGCCTAATTCTATCTTTTTAATAACTAGGTCGATAATGAATAAAAAAAAATAAAATAATTTTAAGATTATTACTTCAGTGTAGCATGAAATGGAAGGTTCAGGATTCAAAATAGCATTGTGCATACCGCTGCAAGTCAATTGGGGCATTGAGAAATTGACGGTGGCAGTGGGTTGATTGTAACAATATATCCCGGAGTTGTAATCTGTTCACCGGGCTTATGATGGTTACAGACCGACAGAGGCAGAGAGTGGCAGATAATGCATACAAAAAGGGGCTTTCCATTGCTGGAAAGCCCCTTTTTGTATAATGAAGTTTTTTAAACTTACTCGCCAACCTTAATTAATTCAACTTCGAAAATAAGAGCTGAATAGGGAGGAATAACCTGACCGGCACCACGCTCACCATAAGCCAACTCATAAGGAATATAGAAAATGCTCTTTCCACCTTCTTTCATTAGCTGTAAACCTTCAGTCCAACCTGGGATAACCCTGTTTAACGGGAATGAAATAGGCTCGCTACCTTCAGAGCTGTCAAAGACTTCACCATTAATTAATGAGCCTTTATAGTGTACAGTCACTAGATCGGTGGCAGCAGGTGATGCCCCGGTTCCTTCTTCCATGATTTTGTATTGTAAACCACTTTCGGTAATCATAACACCTTCTTTTTGGGCATTCTCAGCTAAAAAGTCGATGCCAACCTGTGCTTTACCCATGGCAATGGCCTGGCCGGCTTCTTCAAGGGTCAATTGGCCAGACTCGTTCATAGCTTCTTTAATTCCGGCAGCAATTAGTTCAGGATTTAAGCCTTTTTCGTTTTGAAGCTCACGTGCCATCATTACACCATAGCTGTAGCTTAAGCTATCAGACTGGTTACTCAACTTGGCTGGTCCGGCTGGTGCTGAACATGATTGAGCTAAAACTATTGTTGCAATGGTAAAGCTTGAAACGGCAATTTTCTGAATTAAATTTTTCATTCGAATGTCTTGATATAATTGTTATTGCCCCAAAGGTATTTAAATAGTTGGATAATTATTGGTTCAGGCAGAAAAGATGATTATCACTTCTTCATGCTGTTCCAATTGTGGAGAATGGAAGCGTTGATGGCGGCACAAAAGCATTATCCTAAAATTAAAAAGATCGCAGGTCGCTTATTAATCTCTGGCAATTTGCTTTTCCACTGCGCGATGGTTTTAGTCTGGATAAATTCAGTTTCAAGGGTAATGTCGCAGGCGATGCACAAACGTGTTTGGGGGCGACAGGCAGATAAAATTTCCTGCAATACTTTCATATTGCGATACGGTGCCTCTATAAACAGTTGCGTTTGTTTTTCCCTGATTGATCGGTCTTCAAGATGCTTTATGTGTTTACCAACCTCGCCTTTTTTAAGTGGAATATACCCGTTGAAAGCAAAGCTTTGGCCGTTTAAGCCCGAAGCCATTACCGAGAGCAGGATGGAGGACGGTCCAACCAATGGAATAACCTGAACCTTTTTTTCGTGGGCCAGCTTAACAACATCGGCACCGGGATCGGCAACGCCGGGGCAACCTGCCTCTGATAGTAAACCCAGGTTATTGCCGTCGTAACATGGTTTTAAAAATCCTGGAATATCATTGGGGTTGGTATGCTTATCCAGCACATAAAAGGTCAGTTCATCGATCTCAATCGCTTTATCTACCTTTTTTAGGAAGCGACGGGCCGATCGAACGTTCTCAACCACAAAGTGTTTGATTGACCGGATTATTTCAATGGTTTCTACCGGCAGATTTCGTTCAATGGGACTTTCGCCCAAAGTATTGGGAATTAAATATAACAGGCCTTTCATGCGTATAGTGTTTGCTGAGGTGTTCTTAAGTATTCATTAATTAAAGTTGAGGCAAAAGTACATATTTGGTTGGCAGCATTGCAAGTGGAATATATCACATTATTAATGTAGAATTATTCTAAATAAAATTTGTAAGTTTGCGCTTCATCAATTAGATTAATGTTTATAGGATTTCATTATGCAATATATTTTCAATTTAGTTCGAAATCGTAACTTCGTATTAGTGCTGGCAGTTGTACTTGGTCTTATTCTTGGTGATTCTGCCATTCACATTAAGGACTATACAACTTATGTTCTGGCCATTGTCATGACATTTTCGATAACTAATATTCGCACATCCAGTTTATACCCGCTTCAAACACTGGTTAAACCAATGATGACGGGTATTCTTTTAAATTATTTGTTTTATGCCATTGTTATGATTGGCCTGGCCTGGTTACTGATTGACGATAAGGACTTGTTTTATGGTTTTGTAGTGATTGCCACCACACCTCCGGGAGTAGCTATCATTCCTTTCTCATATATACTAAAAGGCGATGTGGAATATTCGATAAAAGGAGTACTTGGTGCCTTTTTGTGCACTGTATTCATTACGCCTTTTATTGTTGGATGGATAACCGGCAATAAAGGTATTGAATCTTTTGAGCTTTTCATGTTGATGGTAAAGACCATAGTTATACCATTAATCATTTCACGCTTCTTATTAATGCCATTACCTTTTAAACTGGTTGACAAGATAAGGGGTAAGGTTGTTGATTGGGGGTTTGCCCTGCTTATATTTATTGCAGTTGGTCTTAACAGGAAGGTGTTTTTTAGTGAGCCCGGTATCTTGATAAAGATAGCTCTGATCTTATTTCTGACTCATTTTGTCCTGGGCATGGCCTATGAGAAGATATGCAAAGCATTAGGGCGAAACGAAGTAAAAGCAATGTCTGAAAACTTATTACTGACAATAAAGAGCTCAGGATTTGCAGTAGTAACAGCTATTACTTTGTTCGGCCAAAAAGCAGCAATTCCTACTGCCGGATTAGCTATTTTCGTGCTGTTATATCTTTTATTCTTATCCTTCAGAATGGAGCTTAAAGAAAAAAGCCGTCAGAATTAATTATCCTGACGACTTTTGGTAGTTAACCCATACTAATTAAAATTCTGCTTTAAGTAATGCAGAGTTCTCCCGATAGTATTATCTTGTTGTGTCAGGTATTCGTCACTCATAATTTTAAAGTTGGTTTATTATCCTTCAGAACTTTCTGATTAACCATTACCTTTATTAGCAATTGACTTAAAAAATAAGCCTCTCTGGCTAGTGATTGACGACTAAATTCAACCATCATAAACCATGGCTTGTATTTATTTATTAACCCGCTATTGAAATCTTATTACAATCAGGTCATTATTTCTTCACAAAAAACAAACGTGCAGATATAAAAAAAAGAAAGAAGCCTTTAGGGCTTCTTTCTTTTAACTCTTATTGTTATTTCGATTGATAGTCTACGAAATCTCTTTGAGCTTTAACTAAGTTCACTAAGTGCAGCATTAAGTTTTGTGTCTCATGCAAGGTGTTTAAGTATAGTAAACTAACTTTAGTTCCGGCTTTCTCGTTCTTAATACGCTTCAATTGTTTCTTACGATTTTCGCGCATTTTAGCAAAGATAGCTTGTTGCTGTTCAATTAATTCATCTAAAGAACCATAATCACCTGTTGTAATGATCTTAATTGACTTAGCCATGAAGTCCTGAACATCTACACGCACTCCGTTTAACTCTTCGAACTGCTCAGGAGTGAATGCTTTGTGGTTATTATCAATGTGCTCAAAAGCAGGATCTGTTACATACGATAAACAGTGAGCTACTTCACGTAAGTAATCGACAACCTGAATGTAGTATAGACTTGATTCAATGGATTGCTCCTGAAGCTTTTTAACTGTAGGATAAACGTTTCCTTTTAGTTTCTTGGCTTTCTTATTAATTGACTTAACCTCTTTGGTAATTTCCTTAAGACTTCTTCTGTCCTCAGCTTCAAAGTCATGAATAGCCTGAGCGTAAATCTGAGAAACTTTCTTAAGAATGTCAGTCACACTGTACTTGCACTTCTCAAGTACTTTTTCAGCTAATATTTCACCATTAACTTCTTCTATTTCAAAGTCCTCAATTTCAGTTTCTTCTTTAGTGCTTTTCTTATGGATAATGTGTGTGCGGAATACAACATAAACTGCAATGGCAACAAGCACAGCCACAAACCAAATACCAAGTGTGCTGATCAACAGAGCCATTACAAATGCTACTGTAAAAGCAGACAAGGCAGTAAAGAACCAGCCGCCGATTACAGATAATACACCAGTAATACGGTATACGGCACTTTCACGTCCCCATGCACGGTCAGCTAATGAACTACCCATTGCCACCATAAATGTTACGTAGGTGGTTGATAGTGGCAGCTTCATGTTGGTTGCAATGGAGATAAGGATACTGGCAACAACAAGGTTGACTGATGCACGAAGCATATCAAATACGGGTGCTTCAGTACCAAGCTGACGTCTTCTTTCTTCATAATTTGAAGAATCAAATTGACGGTTGATAGCGTTGTTTATCGATTTTGGTAATACAGCACTTACCGCGTTAGATGCATTGATTGATACACGAACGATAGAACGTGCAAAGTAAGATGAACCAAAACGCTCATCACCTTCTTGCTGACGGCTTAAATCTAAAGATGTTTTAACTACCGCCTTTGCTTTCTTAGATGTCCATAAGGTCACTACCATGATGGCACCTGCTATAATAAGCATATACGTTGGTGTTGCAACTTTACCTGCTAAGGCTTCCATGCTGGTACCTGCATCACCGCTGGCAGTAAAAATCTTGAATGACTCAAATCCCGCTAAAGGCACTCCAATAAAGTTAACCAGATCGTTACCGGCAAAAGCCATTGCCAAGGCAAATGTTCCTGTTAATACGATGATTTTCAGGATGTCAACTTTAAATACAAGCTTTAATATTTGTAATAGTACAGTCCAGCCTACCATGCTTATAGCTATGATAGTTAAACCGTTGTTTTTAATCCAGTCTTTAGTTTCCGGGGCCATAAAGGAAGCACCTTTGGCACCTTTTACTAATATAAAGTAGGTAATAGCTGTGATGGCAATACCTCCCCAAATAGCACCAAAATAATTTAAACGCTTATCGTAATCAAATGAAAATATTAAACGCGTAACATATTGAACCAATGCTCCAACACTGAATGAGATGACCACAGAGAGCAGAATTCCGGAGATAATAGCTAATGCCTTTGCAGTATTAATATACTCGCTTAAGGCAATGTCAGGATTGTTGGACACTTTAATAAGTGCTACAGCTACAGCGGCACCCAGGATTTCAAACACAATGGACACCGTGGTTGATGTTGGCATTCCAAAGGTGTTAAACACATCCAGCAGGATTACGTCTGTTATCATCACGGCCAGGAAGATGATCATGATTTCGGAGAAGACGAAATACTGCGGGTTGAAAATTCCCTTACGGGCAACTTCCATCATACCGCTCGAAAAGGTGGCTCCAAACAAAATACCCAGAGCGGCTACAATCATAATGTACTTGTAAGGAGCTGCTTTTGCTCCGATAGCTGAATTAAGAAAGTTTACAGCATCGTTACTTACCCCTACAATCAGGTCAGAAATGGCCAAGGCAAATAAAACAATGACCAGAATTAAATAAATGTTTTCCATCAGAAAATGTTATTTGTTGTTCTTTTTCGCGAGGCAAACATAGTTACTCAACCGAACTATGGCATTGATTTAATCTTAAGCGAATGTTAAGTTTGTGTTAATTCGCAACAAGTTAAATTTTTCTTAAACGCCATACAAGTGATTCTATGGAAAATGTATCTTTTTGATAATTAGGATTAAAAGCTTAATGTTATTGAGTGATGATAATTATATTGATTTTTAATCAGGCCGGAATTTTGTGTTCTTTTTTAACTCAAGGGATAGAATTATCTAATGTTTAAGACTTAAACCTAACGGTAAAATGGTTATCTTTTAGTAGTTAGTTGACCAAATGACAGGTCGTTAAATTATTTGCCTTTTAATTAATGTATAATTCTTTATTATTATCTATTCAATGGATGTCGTTTTAAAAAAGGTTTTTATAATTTTGCCTGACTTTTGCGATAAATTTAGAAGGTAAGCTGACTTTCTTGTGTTTGTTGTTACATTATAAGATTAGTGCAGCAGTGCTGCCACAAAAAGGCATTTGATGAGTATTGGAAATATAATTGACGGAGTTATTATTGGAATTTCAGCTTCTATACCTTTAGGTCCTATTGGAGTGCTGGTTATTCAGCGTACGCTTAATAAGGGGCATTTGTCTGGTTTTGTATCTGGTTTGGGAGCTGCTTTATCGGATACTATATATGCCATTATAGCTGGATTTAGTTTATCGTTTATTGTGGGTTTTATTGAGTCACAACTGCTATGGATTCAGATATTTGGAGCCATTATTTTGATTGCACTCGGGTTGAAGATTTTCACTACAAACCCTGCTATTCAGCTTAGGAAGCAAAAGAAGAAAAGTACCAGTCTTCTTCAGGATTTTTTCTCGACTTTCGCCCTAACGATTGCCAATCCTTTAGCTGTATTTCTGTTTATGGCATTCTTTGCAGGATTTCGTGTGGTTGGATCGGAGAATACGGGTATTGATAACTTATTATTGATAGGAGGCGTGTTTGCAGGCGCAGCGTCGTGGTGGTTGATATTAAGTTCGCTGGTTAACCTGTTTCGTTCAAAAATAAACCTGCGTCGTCTATTCTGGATTAATAAAATAGCTGGAAGTACCATTGTTGTTCTGGTAGTATTGGCCTTTAGTATCTGGATAAGTAAGGAGTATATTTTTTAGCTTTTAATATCCAGAGTTTGACATTAAAACTCGATCTCAGACCGCTTATAAATAGTAAATGTATAATAAAAAAGCGCAATTTAGTAATTGCGCTTTTTCTATAGAATTTACTCTTCTTATCAAGGGAATTTAGGGAATTGGTGGAAATCCGGATCGCGTTTCTCCAGAAAAGCATTTCGTCCTTCCTGTGCTTCTTCCATTAGATAAAACATTAATGTAGCGTCACCGGCCATTTCCATGATACCTGTCTGACCATCTAATTCAGCATTTAACCCTCGTTTAATCATACGAAGTGCCATTGGACTGCGTTGCAGCATAGTTTTACACCATTCAATAGTGGTGTCTTCCAGTTCTTCCAACGGAACCACAGTATTAACCAAGCCCATGTCTTCAGCTTCTTTTGCTGAATACTGCTTACAAAGGAACCAGATTTCGCGCGCTTTTTTCTGACCAACGTGGCGGGCTAAATAAGATGAACCAAATCCGCCATCGAAACTACCAACTTTAGGTCCGCTTTGACCAAAAATAGCATTGTCAGATGAAATCGTTAAATCACAAACCACATGCAATACATGTCCGCCACCTATGGCATAACCATTTACCATGGCTACAACAGGTTTAGGCATAGAGCGGATGCGCTTGTGCAAATCCAATACATTCAATCGTGGTACACCACCTTCATCAATATAACCACCGTGGCCTTTTACGTTTTGGTCACCACCCGAGCAAAATGCTTTATCACCTTCACCAGTTAATACAATAACACCAACGTCTTGTCTTTCGCGACAAATATCAAAGGCATCAATTAGTTCAGTAACAGTTTTAGGTCGAAAAGCATTGTAAACACGAGGTCGGTTGATCGTGATCTTAGCAATTCGCTCAAAGTATTCAAACTTAATATCTTCGTATTCTTTTACAGAAGTCCAGTTACGTTGACTCATAATTCTTCTTTTAAGCGTTTAAAATAAGATTTAAGTACACCGGCGTTTTCTTTGGCAGGTGTTTTTACTTCTAATATTATTGGTCTTTCACTATGTGCAAACAATTGTGACAAGCTTTCGTTCATAGAAATCTCATCATTAGCAACTAAATATTTGATGTTATACATCTCGGCCAATGGTTGAACATTTAGCTGATGTGATGCTTCGAAGTAGGTCTCCAGTTCTTCAGAATCAGAAGGGCCCGGAATAAAGCGGAAGATGCCGCCACCTCCATTGTTGATAACGATAATACGCAGGTTGGAATTAAGGTAATTATTCCACAGTCCGTTACTGTCATACATAAACGACAGGTCACCCACAACCAGCAATGTAGCCTGCTTGCTGATATAGCTTGCTCCAACAGCTGTACTTACACAGCCATCGATACCACTTGTGCCTCGGTTGCAAAAGGCATTTTGATTGTAAAATTCATTAAATAACTGGGCATAGCGGATGGCAGAACTATTGCCCCACTGAACCTGCCAATCCTGTGGCAATTGCTTCGATATATGAGAGTAGGCTTTTAAATCGTTCCAGCCATCTTTATTCAAGTATTCTTCGTGATGCTTTTCAGAGCGTTCAGCACGGTTTATCCAGGTAGTTTTAAAACGGCTTTTAACCGAATTGATGACCGGTATCAGTTGTTTGAAAAACTCCAATGGCTCAGCTTCAATGGATGTTGTTAGTTGCTGGTAAGTATCCATGTGATGGTTGGCCAGACTTATATGCCAATGCGCTTTGGCCCGATAATCACGTAAAAAGGTTTTAATCATTTTGGAAACAATCGCTCCATCAAAAGTGATCAGGAGGGAAGGCTTGAAAAAATGGACTTCTTCTTCGGTTATTGTTGAAACCACTTTGTCTATTCCGGAAACGATTTTTTCACCTTTTACATTCGAAGTTGTTTCGGTCAATACAACAACCTGTTCCATTTCCGAAAGGCTTTTAAGCACTTCCTGTAATTGAGAATTGGGTTGTTGCATCCCTGCGACTATGAGTATTTTGTCTGTATTATTCCATTCTTCGCTAAGTTGTTGGATAGCGTCGTTACTTATTGAACTACAGGAATTAATCTGCTTTATCTGGCGTTGTTTTTCTTCGGGGTGTACCGTTTTGCCATATAAAGGTTCCGCCAAGGGTACATTTATGTGTACCGGTCCTGGTTGCTTGTGGCGGCAATGATAAAATGCTTCACTAACCAGGCGGTTAACATACCACGAGCTGGCGTTTTTAGAAGTAGGTAACTGGCAACTGTATTTTACAATATTGTCAAGGGCACCTACTTGTCTGATTGTTTGTCCGTCGGCCTGATCAATCCATTCAATGGGACGATCGGCACTGATAACAACCAATGGAATATTTTGATAATATGCTTCAGATATGGCTGGTGCATAATTAAGTAAAGCCGAACCACTGGTGCATACCAGTGCTACAGGTTTGCCTGTTTGCTGTGCCAGACCCAATGCAAAAAAACCAGCACTTCGCTCGTCAACAATGCTAAAGCACTCAAACTCTTCGTGTGCATTAAAAGTTAGCGTAAGCGGTGCATTTCTTGAACCTGGCGATATAACTACCTGTCGCAGGTCTTCAGAAATGCATATATCAATTAAGCTTTTTACAACTTTTTTATCAGAAACTGCTTTATTCATAAGTTTGCAAAGGTTAAATATTTTTTAGAACAGACAATAGGGTTTGTGCTTTTAACTGTGTTTCCTGCCATTCACTTTCGGCCTCGCTGCCTTTGGTTAAGCCTCCGCCAATGTATAGAACGGATTTTGAAGTATGGACTTGCAGACACCTGATGTTGACATAGAATTCAAAGTTACCATCTGTTACAGGCCCAAGAAAGCCTGAATAGAATTTGCGTTTATGTTTTTCTGTATCTAAAATCAGTTGGTAAGCCTTTTCTTTGGGCATACCACAGATTGCCGGGGTGGGATGCAGTTCATATAACAAACCTATGAGGTTGCCATTGGTTTGCTTTAATTCAAAGTTAAATGTGGTGCACAAATGCTTTACTTGGCCTGCATTTACAGTGGTTGGTTCAGAATATTCGATATTATCGGCATGGTGCTGAATCAGTGTATTTTCAATATAAGCGGTAACCAGATCCTGTTCATCAATCTCTTTGGGGCTCCATGTCGATTTAGCATTATTAGGAATAGTACCTGCTAATGATACGGTAGAAAGTCTGTTTCTTTTTTTGCGTAATAATAATTCAGGACCTGCACCTATCCACGTTCCTGCATCGGGTGAGCTGACCGCGTAAACAAAGGCATGATTGTATTTTTGAGCCAATAATTCAAATAAATCAACAATTTGCTCTTTATTAATGGCAGGGCCGCTTTGGATGCGTGACAAAATTACTTTATCTAATTTTCCATCAACAATTGCCTGGTGCATCTTTTCAAAATTCTGCCTGTAGGAAGCAAAATCATCTTCTGTTGATGGTGTGTCCTCATTGTTGACTATGAAATGCTTAGATATAACTGCTTTGTCGTTCTTTTCAAGTTCATCGTATGTTGTTGTGTAACTGCAGTCGATGAATAATCCATGCGATTTTAAATTGTCGAAAGGTTCAAATACAAAACCATTGTCCATGCAGTGGTGAACGTTAATGCCGTTATATATTTTTTCGCTATTACCTATAAGTATGTGTTTATCGGTTTTGTGTGGTAACCGATATAACACAATTGAATCAAAATTCTTTTGATTAATAGCTTGTTCGAGTTCTCTTTTCAAATCCCAGACTTAATTGTAGCTCCCAAAGATAGTAAATAACCTGATTTCGACGTAAAATTTAAGATTCAGAAAACCTATATCTGGAAAGCTTCTGATTTAGATGATGTCACGATGATTATTGAACTACTTTTATGCAGGATTGGGTAGTTTACATCATTTAGATGAATGGTATTGTGGCAGAAATACGGATTAGGAGTACCTTCTTTTGTAATAGCTTATAGTGTCATTCATATTAAGCCTTGTAAATCATTCATTTGAAACAATCTAAATCTCGAATTTTAAACGAACTAGGTTTAATTCGATTTCAACTTAAAGAAATGGTAGTGTTTTTGTACTTTAGTATAAACACGCTTTAAATCCATATAACAGATAATAATATGTCATTATGGCAGTCAACCAAGCTTGCATATTAACTGTTTCATTAGGAAAAGAGTGTATTTCAAACATATATTTAACTGTTTTATACGCATATGGTTGAAATGATTACCTTGTGTATAGATATTTGTTAGAAAATTGGGGAGATGATAGATAAGGAACAAATAAAGGTGAATTGCAGTTTATGTAATATTCCCTTCAAAGCCAAACTCAGTTTTCAATTGCTGATAAAGGAGATTGAAAAAATGAGTAAAGAGCAGTCGCATGTGATGAGTCATATGGCTGTTGAACTACTTAAAAAGCTTGATAAGGTACCTGAATTAAGAGCAGATGATGTTACTCAGGATACGCTTAACAAGTATCCTGATATAGTGAAGCAATTAATGAGTTTCACATTTAATCCAATGCAGGATGATCTTGAGTTAAGTGCCGCCTGGAAGCCATTTGAACCCAACACTGAAGTTTTTTCTACCAGTGCTTTCAAACGAATGTTGGGAGAAGGAAATGTTTTGATGGAGCTGGCTAAAGAGGATGAACTGGAGTTAGATGACAACGGCATGTTGGTTACCATTTTGTATCAGGCCTATTTTATCATTCTCGAACGATATTTTAAGGTAGATATTCCTGTTGATTTGCCGTTTACTTTAAAAATGACAAATACAGATACCGGTATAGTTAAATTCTTTAACAAGCGTTTTAATTCACGTTTTTTAGAGATCAAAACAACTGGCAAAGTAAAGGATTTAACGGCCGAAGACCTGAAGACACTGCTTGATAACGATCATGATCTGGATTTATGGAATACTCTGATTCCACTTGAGAAGTTTGAGTTCAGAGGGTTTATCCAATTCCAATATCACGATGTAACACGCGATCATACCATTTCAGAACTTAAATCTGATTTGTTAAAAAAGGAAACTATCTTATCCAGAGAGGGTTTTCTGAAAATTAAGGATAAAATCAGAACCTTAATTGAAAATCCTCATGCTGAATTTGGTATGGCGGCCAATTATGGTTTTGAAACCAGTATGAATCAGCAGTTTATCTGGAATACAATTATACCTCGTGAAGAATTAGATTGTCATAGTTACCAGGGAACAATGTATGAGAAGGCATTCAAAGGAAAACAGATAGTACTGACCTCTGATATTGCTGACCTGGAAAAGAACGAAGTAGTTGAAAAGTTTCTAAAACACGGTATAAGGAGTCATGCTATTGTACCCTTGCTGCTTGATGGTGAGATAATGGGTATGCTGGAATTTGGTTGTAAAAAGCCTGGTAGTATCACTATGATACAGTTGAAGCTATTGCACGACCTGTTTCCGATATTTGCCTTGGCCATGAAACGTTCTAAGGAAGACTGGGATGATATGGTGCGTTCAGTCATTCAGGAAGAATATACAGCTATTCACCCTACAGTAGAGTGGCGTTTCAGGGAGGCAGCTGCACAGTTGATCAATAATGATGAATCCAGCGAAAGTGTGAAGAATGAAGATATTGTTTTTCCGGATGTGGTGCCTATTTACGGTGCTTCTGATATTCGAGGCTCATCTGTAGAACGTAATGTTGCTATTCGTAAGGATTTAAAAGCGCAACTACTGGCAGCCAAGAAAATTCTGGAGGATGATAAGGAAGTGGCAGATGTGCCGTTGATGAATGATTTGCGTTATACCATCAGCAAGCATTTAAAAACCGTTGGTTCTGGTTTAAAGGCGGGTGATGAAGTTGTCATCATTGATTTTCTGAAAAGAGAAATTAAGCCTGTTTTAGATCTGTTTAAAAGCCGATATCCCGAAATGACTGCTCTGATAAATGAGTATGAAGAGATGCTGGATCCGGAATTAGGGGTTATCTACGATAAGCGAAAAGATTTTGAAGATAGTTTAACGCTTATCAATGATGAGGTTAGCGATATAATTGACACGGAACAGATAGGGGCTCAGGAGGTGTATCCGCACTATTTTGAGAAATACAGAACCGATGGAATTGAGTACAATGGCTACATTGGTCAGTCGCTTGTTAAGGATATGAAGTATAGTCATATTTACCTTAAAAATATACGACTGTGGCAATTGCTGGTAATGATCAAGGTAGCTCGCAGAGTTAGAAACCTTCAACCATCACTACCTACCAAACTAGATATAACACAGCTGGTTTTGGTTCACTCCAATCCACTGAGCATCGCCTTCAGGCAAGATGAGAAGAAATTTGACGTGGCAGGCGCTTATAATATTCGTTATGAGATTACTAAAAAGCGCATTGATAAAGCCCTAGTGAAAGGTACAAATGAGCGTGTAACACAAGTTGGTAAGATTGCCATTGTATATTCTCATGCAGATGAAATAGCTGAATACCGACATTACCTTGATTTTATGCAGGCGCAGGGTTATATTACCGGTAAGGTTGAAGATCTTGAACTGGAAGATCTAAAAGGTGCATCGGGATTAAAAGCATTAAGAATAGAGGTTAATTTTAATGGAGCAGATACAACGCATTCAGAAGAAAAGGCGTATGAAGAAATAATTACTAAATAAAAGATGTAACGATTAATCTCAAGCACCAATGAAATATGTAGACAGAGATTTAAGTTGGTTATCATTTAATGGCCGCATATTACAGGAAATTGCATCACAAGATGTTCCGTTAATGGAACGCCTGAAGTTTGTGGCTATATACTCTTCCAACCTGGAAGAGTTTTATAAAGTACGTGTGGCCAGCCATCGTTTTGCACAAAAGTATAAAGGTGATAAGCGTAATAAGTATGGTTACCGCCCATCGTATATTTTGCAGCAGATAAATACCATTGTAAGTGAACAGCAAGCCTATTTGGGTAAGCTGTTCTTTGATGAAATAGTAGCCGGTTTGGCCAAGGAGGGAATTTTGTTCTTGTGCGGCGACGTAAATAAAAATGACCAGAAACTGATTGAAAAGTATTATGATGAGCATTTTAAGGATGAATTTAAACTGCTTGAGATTACCAACGAGTCTACGCTCAACCTTACAAATCAATCTATATATCAGTTAGTTATTGACGGCGAAAAGCAATATCTGCTTGAAATGGATTATGCCCGTTGGGGACGATTCATAACATTGGAGCAAAATGAGCAACACATTAAAATTGTGCAGGCTGATGATATTTTCAGATACAATATACACAAGATTTTGGGACATGAAACAGAGGTGTATGCCTTCAAGATTTCGCGTGATGCAGAATTGTATATTGATGAGGAGCAAGATGTAAGCATTGTAAAGAAGATTAAGAAAAGCCTTAAGAAGCGTGATACAGGATTACCTTGTCGATTGTTGTTTAATGAAAACATACCATTTAAACACATCAATAACTTGCGTAAAAAGCTTGATCTGGATATGTCGAGTCTCATAGCAGGCGGAACCTACCATAATTATTACGATTTCTTCGGATTCCCTGTATTTGAAGATAAGCCACATTTATACTACAAGAATGGCAAGGAGTTGTCATGCAGGCAGTTGGATGACAGTAAGGACTGGTATCAGACTGTTTGTGATAAAGATGTCTTTTTAAGTTATCCGTATCAGTCGTTTGATTATGTTACCGACTTCTTAAAACTGGCTGCTGCAGATAAGGATGTTGAAGAAATCAGCACCACATTATACCGCGTCAGTAAAGGTTCTGAGGTAGGACTTGCACTTGAACAGGCTGCTAAAAGCGGTAAGAGCGTGTTTGTATTATCAGAAGTGTTAGCCCGCTTTGATGAAGAATCGAATATATACTGGGGTGAACGCCTTGAACAGGCCGGAGCAGTTGTGAAGTATGGAATTGATAAGTTAAAGGTTCATGCCAAAGTGTTTTTGATTAAGCGTCGTGAAAATGGTGTGCTGAAATCATATGCCTACTTGGGAACAGGTAATTTAAATGAGAAAACAGCTAGGATATATGCCGATCATGGTATTTTAACATGTGATGAGCGTTATACAAATGACCTGGATGAGGTATTTAAGTTTTTGAAAGATGAGCAGTATGAGCCACATTTTAAATATTTGCTGGTAGCTCCTTTTGTATTGCGCAAAAGGTTAAATAAAGCCATTCATCGATCTATCGAAAAGACCAAGGCAGGAAAGGAACAATTGCTGCATATTAAACTCAACAGTCTTGAAGATCCGGAGATGATCGATTTAGTGCGTGAGGCTGCAGATGCGGGGGTGAAGTTCCAAATGGTTGTTCGTGGTATTTCGTGTTTTTGTGCTTTGTCAAAAGCACAGGAAGAAAATGTGAAAATAGTAAGTGTTATTGACAAGTATCTGGAGCACACACGTATTTACCATCTGTCGGAGAAAGAAACCTACCTTGCTTCAGCCGACTGGATGACACGAAACTTATCAAGCCGTATTGAAATAGCTTTTCCAATTTGGGATGCTGAAGTGCAAAAGCTTTTAATTCAGCAGATCAATTATCAATCAAATGACGGAATAAAAGGTCGGGCAATTACACCTGAAGGGCAAAATACCTTTGTTGAGGGAAGCAACAAATTAACGTCGCAGGAGTATATGTTTGAATTAGTTAGTAAATTGTAGTCGAAAACAATAAGAATATGACAGATCAGCCATGGACAATATTGGTAACAGAATGTATGCCAATAGCTGAAGAACAAATTAAAAAATACCAGGAGAACGAACATAGCTTTCATAATTGGGAACACACGCTGAATGTGCTTAATTCGGTAACTGAAATAGGTAGCGGAACACCTGAGATAAATGAAAAGGAACTGGAGAGTATTCAACTGGCGGCTTTATTTCATGACGTAAAAGCCTGTGAAGAAATAAAGGGACATGAGAAACGATCGGCTGCTTTCGCACGTGAGGTACTTGAGACTAAGAAGTATGCCGAGGATTCCATACAACTGGTAGAACGTGTTATTTTAAGTACAAAGCTGGGACATCAACCGGGTGATATTTATGAGCGAATTATTAAAGATGCCGATTTGTCACACCTTAAGAACAATGATTACATACGTGTTCAGTTTCTTAACCTTTTTCATGAAGTAAGTAGCCGTATCGATAAAACTCCAAAGGAGTGGATAGACGATTGTATTGTCTTTTTTGAAGAGCACCAGTTTTATACTGATTACGCCAGGGAGAATTACCAGAAGGGAAAAGACAAAAACCGTGTTCGACTGATTGAATTGTCTCAAAAAGAGATAAACACAACCGAGGACTTGGCTAAACACACAGAGAAAAAGAAAAAAAAGAAAAAAGGTACAGCAGAAAAGCCTGATAAGGGGATTGAAACGATGTTTAGGGTAACACTTCGAAATCACCTGTCCTTAAGTCAGATTGCAGACAGTAAAGCAAACACCCTGATTAGCGTTAATGGTATAATTATCTCTATTGTATTATCAGCCTTATTTCCTAAGCTTGATAATAATCCTTATCTGCTAATTCCTGCTTTGGTATTAGTCAGCTTCAGTGTAGCAACTATTATCATTTCTATAATCTCAACCATACCGCGTACTACACATGGTTTAATGACTCGCGATGAGGTTAGTAATAAGCGAGGTAACCTTATTTTCTTTGGTAACTTTCATAATATGGAGCAAAACGATTTTGAGTGGGGGGTAAGTGAACTGATGCAGGATAAGGAGTATTTATATAAAAGTCTTACACGTGACTTGTACCACCTTGGACGAGTACTTAATAAAAAATATACCTATCTGCGTATGGGCTACATCACTTTTGTGGTTGGTTTGTGTATATCTGTTGTGGCTTTTGTTATTAGCCTCACACTTATTCAGCATGTATAGGATTGTTTGGTTGTCTGAATTTGTATTGCAAAATAAGCTTTTTGACACTATAAAAAAGAGCTGCCCTTAATTGAGCAGCTCTTTTGTGTAATGTAATATCTGTGTATCCAATATTTTTTTAAATCCATTTTACATAGCTGAAATCCTGACGATGAGGAAGTGCCGGGTTACAAGCATAAACACGAACACCAAAGTCAAAAATGCCCGGATCAAGCAGTTCAAGGTCAAGCTCGTAGAAGGCCAATGTGTCAACCTTACGTACCTGGCTGAATTTTTGCGTTGTGATGGGGCCTGCACTTTGTGCTTCCGCTGAATTACGAATAACCAGCTCAACACAAATATTCTCTTCGATCAGATTTTTTAAATCCAAAGCCACTTCCATATGGTATGATTGCCCCGACAGGTATTTGTGTTTAGGCGTGCTGGGAGCATCAACCGAAATAACTTCAATCTTATCCCACGATGCCAGAAGTTTTTGTTTCCAGGCTGCCAGATCCCTGGCAGCTTCGAAATCATTCAAACGCACTTTTCTCACGCGTTTAAACATTGGTTCATAAAAGCGCTCCTTATAGTCATCCATCATTCGCTTAGTGGTATAGTCAGGTGCAATATCGGCAATACAGTTTTTGATGTATTTTACCCAGTCAACCGGTATGTTGTTCTCATTACGTTTATAGAACAATGGCACTATCTCATTTTCAAACATTGAGTAAATGGTTTGTGCATCCAGTTCATCCTGGAAGCCCTGATTTTCGTAAGTACGCTTTTCAGTAAGTGCCCATCCTGCACCTTTACGATAACCTTCTAACCACCATCCGTCAAGAACACTAAAGTTCATCACGCCATTCATCACGGCTTTTTCACCTGATGTACCCGATGCCTCTAATGGACGTGTAGGTGTATTCATCCAGATATCAACCCCTTTCACCAGTTTTTGCCCTAATTCCATGTCATAATTCTCAAGGAACAGAATTTTACCCACAAACTCGGGGCGGCGCGATACGTCAACAATCAGTTTAATTAAATCCTGACCCGCTTTATCTGCCGGGTGAGCTTTACCAGCAAAGATAAACTGAACAGGCATTTCAGGATTATTTAAAATCTTTGATAAACGGTCAATATCACTAAACAACAGGTGAGCACGCTTGTAGGTCGCAAAGCGTCGGGCAAAACCAATGGTTAAGGATTTTTCATCAATGGAATCAATAATCTCAACCAGGCTCTTAGGATCTTCGTAACGTCTGATCCAGTTACGATGGAAGCGATCTTTAGCATAATCGATCAGTTGCTTACGCAGGGCATTTTTTGTTGCCCAAATTTTTTCATCATCAATTTCATGTATTTTCTCCCAGTACTTTTTATTTGACTGGTCGTTGATAAAGCCTTTTTTAAACTCACTTTCGTATAATGTTCGCCACTCTTTAGCCGTCCAGGTAGGGTAGTGAACACCATTGGTAACATATCCAATGTGCAATTCTTCAGGGAAATAGCCTTCGTAAAGGTTATTAAACATTTCCTGAGATATTTTACCATGCAGCCAGCTTACTCCATTCATTGCTACAGAGGTGTGGGCAGCCAGGTTGCTCATTGAGAACTTTTCATTGTCATCCAAAGGATTAGCACGCCCCAATGCGAGGAATTTATCCCAGCTGATACCTAATTCTTCCGGTATATAATAAAGATAATGACGAATCATATCAGGAGAGAATGTGTCGTGCCCGGCCGGTACAGGCGTATGCGTGGTAAACAAAGAAGAGGAACGAACAATCTCAAGAGCTTCTTCATAAGAGTATCCTTCATTAATATACTGACGCAGACGTTCAACATTGATTAGTGCGGCATGACCTTCGTTGCAGTGGTAAAGATCGGCTTCAATATTAAGCTCATCAAGGGCGCGGATACCACCTATACCCAATAATATCTCCTGCTTGATACGGTTATCCCAGTCACCACCATACAACTGGTGTGTAATAACACGATCCTGCTCATTGTTCATCTCTGTTTCAGTATCAAGCAGATAAAGCTTAATACGACCAACATTTACTTCCCAAATCAGTGCTTTTACTGTGCGCCCTTCGAGGTGGAAATTTATGGTTTTGGGCACTCCGGCTTCGTCGCGTAATAATGTAACAGGCAAGAAGGAAAACCTTTGTGCATTAAGTTCAACCAACTGCTCTCCCTTAAGTGATAATCGCTGGGTGAAATAGCCAAACTTGTACAAAAAGCCCACTGCAACCATGTTAACATTGGAGTCACTGGCTTCTTTGAGATAGTCACCAGCTAATATACCTAAACCTCCTGAGTAAATCTTCAGATTATCACTGAGGCCATATTCCATACTGAAATAGGCTATTTTAGGCTGGTTAGCAGCTGGCTTAACCGCCATGTAATCTTTAAAATCCTGATAAACGGATTGGAAACGATTCAGGAAATCTTCATCTTTTTCCAGCTCAGCAAGGCGAGAACTGCTTATGGATTTAAGCAATACAATAGGGTTCTTTTTAACCTTAACCCACAATGCCGGATCAATGTATTCAAAAAGGTCGATAGCCTGATAGTTCCAGCACCACCATAGGTTTTTTGATAATTCTTCCAATCCCGACAGGTCG
>JAKSBD010000005.1 GCA_022361295.1 Bacteroidales bacterium | reverse complement strand
AGCTCATTGTTTTTATCAGCGATGGCATGGCCAATGTCAACACACATCAGGTTATAAGCCTTGCCAATCAACATTCAATCATGGTCAGCTGCATCACCATTGGTTTACCAATTGGCGAACAATTAAAAACCATTGCTGAAAAGACAAACGGCGACTATTTCAGCGACATAAATAGTGCGAAAGCCATTAAAACAGTGCTGAAAAGGATATTTCTTAAGTCGCAATTAGATAGTTATGGTAAAATAACCTGGAAAGCTCCTTATGGCTGTCATCCTGAAAAAACAACACAACTCACCATTGGACAACAAACGTTTACCTTGCATTATCAAATTCCTGATGCCAAACTGGGAAAGTTTGAAGTATCGCAAAATAATGTGCATTTCAATAATGACAAGCAAAAAGAGGTGGTGTATCAACCCATTATTATAAATGGGAATAATATAGAGCTGAACATTAGAGATATTGAAAACTCAAATTCTGAGTTTTTTGGTCTTAAGGATGGCTACCTGCCCATTATAGCTGGGGCCAATGAACTCAAAAAGTTCGAATTATCCTTTAGCCCTAAAGATAGCATTAGGGCCAGTGGCGAATACATTATTAGAAACGAAGATTGTCCTGATGTGGTAATCAATGCCTTTGCCGGAGGGCGCGAGAAATTACTCATTACTCATCCTGCCGGTGGTGAAGAATATGCCAGCGGTTCAAATGTGCCCATATCCTGGAGTGGAATAAGTCAGTCGCGCCCTGTGGATCTTTTTTACCAGGTACAAGGCACAGATGCGTGGAACCCGATTGGAGCCGGCAGCAAGTTCAAAAAAGACTGGAAGGCGGCTAATATCAATGATTCTGTCAGAATTAAAGGACGTGTATCTGGCAATATAAGCTTTGATAATTTGCTAATTGCGCCTGTTAACATTATAGATACCTCTTCATTTAAATTGGCCATCTTCAACAAAACAGGCAACGAAATTCTTAGTTTATCCACCAGCGGGCAGTTAAAGAGCTGGGATGCTGCAACCGGACAGCAAAAAATTGTGTTTGAAGAAACGATTGATGGTGATTATGCCTACATGCCTGGCCATAATAGGATTGTTAATATCACCTCTACTCACCAAAAATTCTTTACCAATCGAAATGGCCTTTTAATTAAAGAAATACCATTTAATCAAAAGGTAAACCTTACGTCGCTAACCCATATCAACGGTAAAGAGCTTTATGTGACACTCAGTAACTTTAGTGTATTATCAGATGCACACGACTTTAATTACATCGATGAAACAATAGCGCCCCGCACTGGTTATCGTATTGCGAGAGATAAAAACAAGCTTCATGTTTTTAAATCACGGGCAAAAAAGAAATTATTCTCAATTAAACTGCAGGCATCCTTTCAAAAATCCATTTTACACCGCACTGAGGCTATACTTGCCATTTCAAACCATAATAACATTCAGGTGTATAACCTGGATACTAAAGCCATAGTTTTGGATAGACAGGAAGAGGATTTTTATCAATTCTCATCGTGCTCAAAATTTGTTCTTACCCATGATGCTAACAACTACTATGTATACCACCTGAAAAACGGTAATCGTGTTTATACAATTACAAAACAAGGCAATTTTAGAATATCCCCATCTGGCACACACATTGCACAGACAGGTGGTGACAGCCTGACCATTACCGACATATCCACACGTCAGTTACTTTGGGCCAAAAAGCATGATGGTATTAAACAGTACCGGTTCTTCCCCACGTCCAGTAAATTCTTACTCCTCAAAAAAGATTCTTTGGTGATTTGGGATTTACAACAAAAGAAGCTGGTGAATAAGATTTATTGTCAATCACAGCTTATCAACTCCATGGAGCTTTCGCCTGATGAGCAATCACTATTAGTGACCTGTGATAACGTTATTGCCTCATTAGATTTAGATAAGCTCTTAAGGAGCTCGTCACTGGATATGCAACGTGACTTTGATACTGATATTAGCCCTTATTTTAATATTCTGACGCCGTGGCCAGAGCTGCCTGCTAAACTAACATTTAAAAAGCAATACCTAAATACACGGGTGGAGAAGGTATTTTCAAAAGTCATCGGAAATCCGGGAAAACACCCAGTATCTATTGACAGCATCTATATTGACGGAGCAGATTCTGCTTTTGAGCTGGTTTCATCTACTGCTGGTTTTTCAATACTCCCCCGAAACCAGGCAGATGTTGAGCTTCGTTTTGTGCCAAAGCAACAAGGGCGGAACAGCGGGCGTTTAGTTGTAGTCTGTGGCAAGCAAAAACACTATTGTGATCTGGAAGGAGTAGGAATAGAGTATGATTTTGAACCGCTTAGTCCTCAGGTTATTTTTTCGCCTTTAAAAGTACATGCCACAAAAGATACGCTAGTGCCTATAATAAGAAACACGGGCACTGAGCCTATTTTATTGAGCGATATTCGGTTAAGTTCCGGAAGTCATTTTGCCTTCGAAGCAGCAGCGAAAAACCAGGTGCTGTCTGCGGGTGATACACTTTGGGTAACTATTACATTTGCTCCACATAAAAGAGGCCGACAGAATACCAGCATTCATGTGCAAACAGACAATGGTATTTGGGTACATGCAAGCCATATTTATGGTGAAGGGATCGCCCAACGCCAGGTTATAATAGCAGGTAAAACTATCCATGCCATCAGTAAGAAACCAATAGCATCATTAATAAGTCTTACTGCTTTAAACACAGGAGTCATAGCTCATCAGCAATACTCCAATCAGCAAGGTGCATATACCATAAAGGCTAGAACCGATTTAAACTACAGTCTTGATGCCTACCTGGAAGGGTACTTTTCATCCAGTGAAAACATCAACTTACTAAGCACACAGACTAAAGATACCTTGTGGCTTGATCTTGAATTAATGCCGCTCAATCATTCATCAACCATAACGCTTAATAATATATTCTTTGAATCGGGCAAAGCCGACTTACTCGATATCTCAAAAAGTGAAATGCTGAGACTGGTGAAGCTCATGAGCAATCAGAAATACTTAAGGATTGAAATTCACGGCCATACCGATGATATTGGAAGTGCAAGCAGTAATATGGAACTATCACGCTTGCGAGCACTGGCTGTTAAGCAATTTCTGACACGACATAACATATGTAAAGAAAGAATCACCATTAAATATTTTGGTGAATCACAAGCCATTGACGATAATGCGACAGAGGCTGGCAGAAAGGCGAATCGAAGGGTTGAAATCTTGTTTGCGAAATAAGTTATACCAATTCTTTTATTATTGATTTGACTATTTAAGTGCAGGCAATGCGTAAATGTAAGGCAGATGAGTTGTTAATACTCACCAGGATGATGATAATAATTAGATATGATAGAGAAGATAAGAAAGTATTTAATAGGAAATATAGCGTATGTAGTTGTGTTTTCTTTTGCAGGAGTTTATCTAATTATCAAAAAAGGAACTGATTATACTCTGAATTACCCCCCGCTCCCGCGCGAATCCCTTCGCGTGGTCCATCTAATAATCAATAATATACCGCATTTATACGTGCAGCTTTTATTATATTTGATATTATGAGTCGTAATTATGGATTTTATAATCCGGTAGATGAAGGTTTGGTATTTCGACCTGTGGATTATGTGTATAGTAGTGCACGGGATTACAGTGGAGAGAATGGATTGTTGGATGTTATTGTAATAAAGTGATTTGTGTAAACCATGCGAAGGGATTGACTTCGTCGAACGTTGTTTCGCGCGGCAGCGAGGGGATACGAAGTTGTAACATTGTACTTAACAAATAATCAATATAATGTAATTAATAGTTACTTAAATGGAAAATAAAAAGCTAATACCTCCTATACTAATAATTTTCACAGTACTGAGTTGTCTGTATATTATTCATCAATATAATAAGTTGAAAAGTAAGTTTGATTTCATAGCATTGGAAATGCAAAGAGGATCGGATACCTTTTTTGAATTACACTTAAGAAATCCAGATTCAATGAAAGAACTAATTCATTTCTTAGAAATTACAGGCTATTTCGATAAAGAAAGTTTTTCATTTATTTCGAAACGAAGCCCTCAGTTACTCACAAATTCTTCAATGGTATCAATTAGTGCTAATATTTACCCTCATTGGAAAATAGGCAATTCAAGCTATAAGCAAATGAATATGATTTCATATTTATTTGGGGGGGAAATTACATTAATCAATATGAACAACAGGGTTGCTGATTTTTTATGTAATAAGGGAAAAAAGAAAGGGTATATATTCTGTGGTAAAAACATTACGGACGATATAGAATTAAGAAAAACAATTTATGATAAGTATGCCGAGATATGCAAAAGTAATATGCGCATTACTTCGTCAGAGATGATAGAATATTATCTTGTCTTTGATAAAAATGCAAATTATAGATATATGTGCATAGAAGATGATTTTAAAAGGAGAATACCGACAATGAATATGTTAATTGAAATCTTAAATAAACCATTATCAGACATATTACATGAAAATGGTATTGATAGTTGCTATTTGCCGCTAAAGGTGCCAACTGATTTTGAGTTAATTGATAAAGTTACATACACAGCTAAGTGAATTCTTTGACTTCGAACTTCCTAAAAGTTAGTTTTTAAACTAACTTTTAGTGGAAAAAACCTGACGGCCTCAAGATCTGTCAGGTTTTTTTCATCACTACAACGTAAATAATGTCATAACTTTGACCATTTTTTATTTCTCATGCCTGAAGGCATCAGCCGTTTGCTTTGTATGCTTTTTAAAAAAGCGCATAAAGTACGATTTGTCGGT
>JAKSBD010000183.1 GCA_022361295.1 Bacteroidales bacterium | reverse complement strand
GTTTTCAATTGCGTCTATTAAGCTATAACTGCATTACTCTAAATAAAGAGTTATACTTTAAAATTGAAAATTGATTCCATTAACGCATTAATTTCGTTTGTCAATGACCAAATCAGTTAAGTTCCTTTTACTAAAAACCCTTAAGGAAATTCTTTAATAGCTTTTCTCCTTCCTTCTTCAGGTCTTTCTCCACTTGTTTACGTGCCTTATCAAGGCCAAAGCTTAGCTGAGGCTCCTGAACCGTTCCTTTAACCAAAACATCAACTATTAAATCATCACCTGAATCAGGTATTGCAAATCCCAGTGAACCAGCCATTTTTGAAACCTCCTTACGACTCACCGGCATTGTAATTTTATAATCAACACTCTGGTCAAGTCCCTGGGTTCCCTGCACTTCAACCATCTTTCCACCTACTTTGGTTTTAAATGGCTTAACAATCACATTCCCCTTATCAATGATGAAGTTAATATTCAAATCTTCAGCACGCATCTTTTTGTAACTGTCATTTTTCAGAGTGCTTGCCAGGGTATTTTGAATTTTAGAGCCTGATATTTCAACACTTTTTGAACGAAGCCAGCCCCCTCCGTTTACAGTTGACATTATTGGAGTGGCATCTTTACCTAACACACTACTATAATCAAATTTCGGCGACACTTTTCCGACTGTGTTTTTTGCAAGTGGTAATAATGAGTCAACCACACTAAATGAGTTAGCAGCCATATTTAAATCAAGGTTTTTTCCTTCAATATTAAAATCAACATATGGCTTGTTCATATTAGCAGTATTATACTGACCAGTCATAAGCATATTTCCGTCCAGTAATTGCATTTTTAAGCCATCAAGCTTTACAACGCCATCTTTCACAGTTATTTTACCATTGGTTCGGTTAATGCTTAGCTTATCGTACAATATCTTTTCAATTTGTGACTGAAAAACAAAATCAAGATTCTTTGGAACCTCAACCACTTCTGTCGCCTCCTCAATAGTCTCCTCTTCTTCATCACTATCTGCCATTGCTAAAAACTCGTTGGTGTTAATTAGCTTTGAGTAATGATTTAATTGTCCTTTTAAAACGCCATCCTGCAAGGCATATGCCAGGTAGTTCGACAGTGTTCCACTCAGTTTAAAATCGCTCTGTCCCAATGTACAATTAAATGACTCCAACTTAACGGATCGGGGATTGACTGACATCGATGAATTTTTAATAAAAATCCCCTGTGGAATATCTGCACTTGAATAATAGAAATTACTAAGCTTTAACTGACCATTAGCACTTATTTGATCGTATTGTTCATTTTCAACCATGGCATAATCACCATCAATGGTAAAATCCATTTCAATCAAGCCCTTAATATCAAAACTATCCATTGGAATCGCATTTGATAATGACTCCAAGTCAATACGTCCTGCTGCCTTACCTTTGAACACTGGGTTTGAAACAGGTTGAACAACGCTTAGTGTAGCATCAAATGGATTATCAGCCACTTTAAAGTGAAATTGCTCAAGGTTAGTAATGGTATTATCTGCACTTCCTCCTTCGTTTTGCACCTGAAGGTTTACATTTATATTATGAATCGACTCAGGTAAATCAGGATATTGAATCATCCCGTTTTCAACCACTAAGTCCAGGCTAAAGGCAGGCAGGTTTTCCTCATCAATATAATCACCTTTGGCAGTTGCTTTCAAAAGCATATTACCGGCTGTTTCCAAACCATCAAAGTCTTTTAAAAACTCTTCGGGCACCAATGCTAATAAGGATTTAAAATCAGTCTTTGTTGTTCCCATATTTAAATCCAGTCCATAGCCCTGCTCTTTCATCGTCACTGAACCATCTAACTTTAAACCAAGGCGATTTAGCATCAATTCATTATCCAGAAATGTGAAAACCATGTTTTCCAAATCGGCGCCGACACCTGCATTTAAGCCAAGCGAGGCTCCATTGATGTATTTAACACCATCAAAATCAACAAACAAGGCATCAATACCTGAGTTAATATCAAGATTAGTTTGTACCTCAGACATATCACCAGATAATTGAAGATTGAATCCCTTAACTTCGGTATTCAGCCCCATAGTATTGTCCGTGTATCGAATATTAGCATTATCAATAATAAATGACTTCAACAGCACTTTAAAAGAAGAGGCTTCTTCACTTTGCTCAACTTCTTCAACTGTTTCAGAAGGTATGGCAATATCCCAGTTAGCCGATGAATCGGGCAATACAATAGCATTCACTTTTAAATCTGACAACAACACAGATTTTACTTCCACCTGTCCTTTAATAGCACCCAGTAGTCCCACTTTGGTTGAAAATTCCCCCAGGTAAAGCAATGTATCATTATTAAATGGAGCATTGCCAACAACTGATAATCCTTCCATTCCAACACTTACATTTGGAAAAGCCTTTAAAAGGGATAGAGAAAAATGTTCGTAATTAACCTGAGCATTCACATTGTTATTTATTTGCTCTTTAACAAGTCCTTCAATCTTACTTTTAAAAAGAGTTGGTAAAAGCAACAATAAAACAATGATGCCAATGACTATCCCGCCGGTTATTTTCAGAAACTTCTTCATTATTAAGAAAAATTAGTTTTAGTGATTGTAACAAAGTTAGTAAAACATACGCTTTGTAAGGCTTTAGCAAACTTAAATAAATATAATAGCAATAGTGAAGAGGTTATCAAAATAAAGAATGGACTACTCTACCGCTGCATCAATAAGATACCTTACCTGTAGTTGTATCATGATAGCTATCGTGGTAACCATCAAAGACGACATAGTTACAAACTAAGCCGAGCCGTATGAGTTAGTCACTACGGCGATCAGGGGTATTGCGATCAGGGGTATTGCGATCAGGGGTTAATTTTACTTGTTTCTTGTGGGATTCTGACGAGTGTCAAATAGTCTGTTGATATATACAACAGGTTTGTTTGCACTTAAACGATAAGTGATTTTGATGTTCTTTTCAATGAGCTTTTTGTATTGTCTTTTCAGATGCTTAAACTCCTCATCTAAAGCTCCTATTTTTACAAACCTATCATCGGATAAAACATCCACCTTATCTAATAATCCCTGGATAATAGTAAAGGCTTTCTCTTCTCCAATCTGATCTGCATAAAAGTCATAGACTTTACGTAAATCTTTCGTAGCTCTTGATGTCCATACTATTTCGTAGGTCTCCAATTTAACACTTCCTTCTTTAATGATTGATGTGAGATTACATTGTCGTTCTTAATATCCTCTTCCGATTCATCAAGCATACCTTCTTTAAAAAGAGCCAACATTTTCTCATAAATATCATTAATAACAGGTTCTTTCACCTGATGCAAATGACTGTGTATAAAATCTCTCTTTTCAGCGATATTCATAGGATTCTCTGTTATATCTTTTACAAAGTTAACGATTAATATATAGTTTTAGTTCCCCCGCACGGGAAGTTTGCTACTTTCCCGTGTATTGCGGGACAAGCAGTCGAATTATTCCTGTAGTCTGCTACTCTACCGTTGCCTAAATTAGAAACCTTAACGACAAAGATGATTTCTATTAGTTGAATACATTACAATCCATCCTGCTCCTTTATTTGATAACCAGTTGTCATAAAATGCAAAATAGTAAATAAAATAAATCCCGATACTAAT
>JAKSBD010000006.1 GCA_022361295.1 Bacteroidales bacterium | reverse complement strand
GATCTTCCAGTGATGAAGAAGGCGGCTGATTTTTTAAATGATCTGAAGATTCCATTCGAAATTAATGCTCTTTCAGCACACAGAACGCCTGCTCAGGTTGAAGCTTTCGCAAAAAGTGCAGAAGATCGTGGCGTTAAAGTAATTATTGCAGCTGCAGGGATGGCTGCCCACTTACCAGGTGTTATTGCTTCAATGGTGAAAATTCCGGTAATTGGAGTGCCTATCAACGCTAGTCTGGATGGTATGGATGCTTTATTGTCAATCGCTCAGATGCCTCCGGGTATTCCTGTGGCAACTGTTGGTATCAATGGTGCTCAGAATGCAGGTATTTTAGCAGCTCAGATGATTGCTACTGGTGATGCTGAGACTTCGCAAAAGTTGGCTGGATTTAAAGAAAGCCTGAAAGACAAGATTGTAAAGGCAAACGAAGAGCTTAAGGAAGTAAAATATGAATACAAAACTAACTAAGGTTGTATTCTAAGAATTAAAAAGAGCTTGCAAACGCAAGCTCTTTTTTTGTTTCTGCCTTATTTATTTCTTAACATTTATTTCTTAACGAGTAACCAAACATCATCGCGGCCTTCGTTGTTTCGTGCTGAACGCAATTCGGCATAAGCTTCGCTGCGATCGTAAAACGATTTGTAGGACACTTTATAAAATTCCCCATTTGGACCTCCTGGTCTTTCAATAACCTGGGCATTAAAGCCATCAGCAACCAATTTTGCTTTGAACAACTCAGCATTCTGCTGCTTTTCAAAACTACCGGCTATTAAGAAGTACTTATCATCCGGTTTAGGTGGTTCGGGTATTACCTCTTTAACCTCAGGAGTTTTGACTTCTTCCTTTACAGTATCCTTCTCAACTTTTTTCTGATGCACAGCTGTTTTAACAGGCTTCTTTGATTCTTTAGCTGGCTTATCTTTACATCCTGCTCCAATTAAAAGAGCAAAGATCGCTAGAGCTGTAGTTAATTTCCTCATAAAAAGTAGTTTGCGTTTTTATAATGAACAACTTATAGGTTCGACTATTTAATGCAAGCATAAATGTAAGGAAATTGGTTTTGCTTAGCAATATTTATGACAAGTATATTGATAGCTTATGTTTGCTTATACTACGTACTTGTAACCGACTCCCTTTATTGTTTTGATATGATCTTGCCCAATTTTTTCGCGTAGTTTACGAATATGAACATCAATGGTACGGTCTCCTACAATAATATTGTCACCCCAAACCGAATTATATATTTCATCACGGGTGAATACTTTTTCAGGCTTTGAGGCCAGTAATACCAGTAATTCGAATTCTTTCTTGGGTAGAACTAATTCTTCACCGGCATTGATAATCAGGTATCTTTCCCTGTCGATAACCAGATCGCCAATTTTGATGATATTGCTTTCTTCCGGTTCAGCAACCGCACCTTCTGAACGGTATCTTTTCAGCAACGCTTTAGCTCTTGAAATTAAAACTTTAGGTTTAATAGGTTTCGTGATGTAGTCATCTGCGCCTGCTTCAAAACCTGCAATTTGAGAATAATCTTCTCCACGGGCTGTAAGAAAAGCTACAATAGAATTCTTAAGGGCTGGAATTTTCTTTATTTCTTCACATGTTTCAATACCATCCATTTCCGGCATCATTACATCAAGAATGATTAATTCCGGCACCTCTGCCTGAGCAATGCCAATCGCTTCCTGTCCGTTAGTTGCAGTTAAAACCTGGAAGCCTTCTTTTTTCATATTATAGCTAATGAAATCAAGAATATCAGGCTCATCATCCACTAAAAGAACTTTGTAATTTTCGACATTCATTATATAAAAAGTTTTACACGAAAGTAAGCAATGAGTTTAACAAATAGTTTCGTATAGGTTATAGTTGTATTAATTAAATGTTAATTGGCTTTTTCAAGTGTAAAGGAAAAGACAGTTCCTTGTCCTACTGTACTTCTGACATTGATACGCTGACCATGGGCTTCAATCAAATGTTTTACTATGGCTAAGCCCAGACCGGTTCCGCCGTGTTCGCGGCTGCGACTTTTATCAGCACGATAAAAACGTTCGAATATCCGTGGTAAATTTTCCTCTGCTATTCCAATGCCGGTGTCTTTAACTTCAACCAATATTCGGTTATCCATGTTAAAGAAACTAATTTCGGTTTTTCCACCATCTTTGCCATAATTAATAGAATTGACTACTAGATTACTAACAACTTGAAAGATACGTTGTTTATCTGCCATGACAAAATAGGGCTTGTCAGCCCCTTCGCCATACGACAATTTAATTTTTCTTTTAGTCGCTCTTATTTCTTGTAATTCAATTACATCGTCTGTTAACTGATGAAGGTCAAATACCTCTTGATTTAGTTGTAATTCGCCTGCTTCAAGTTTTGATATGGCTTCCAGGTCCTCAATGATAGAGATCATTCTATCAATACTTTTTTCGGTACGGGTAAGGTATCGCATGTTAATATTTGGATCTTCAATACCTCCGTCGAGTAAAGTTAAAATGTAGCCTTGTATATTAAAAATGGGCGTTTTTAACTCATGCGACACATTACCAAGATATTCCTTACGGTATTTCTCCATCTGCTTTAGTTCCTGAATTTCCTGTGTCCGGTCGTGCATCCAGTTGACAACCTCACGATTAACTGTTGATAAGATATCATCTGAATCAGACTGTGCAATTGGAATGGTTTCTTTTTCGTCGTGTCCGTATATGGTTTGATATAAAGGTTTAATCTTGCTGTAAATAAATGAATTGATAAAATAATTTACCAAAGCAAATGAAACAGCAAAAAATATTGGTACTGAGATGGCTAACGAATAATATAAATTAGGGCTATAGAAATTAACTCCAAAAAAAACAAAGGCTAATACCAAAAAGCCGATTGCAACAAAACCAGCTATTTTTTGTGGTTCTAGTGATTTCATAGTCATTATACTTTTTAATGCTCAGTTGCTGCATCGTTAATCTGTTTTGCTGATCGGATATTTGGCCCAACCAGTTTTCAAACAATCTACTAAAGCAGCAATAAACATATGCTCTCGTGTGAACAAAGTTATTGTAATTATTGCCTTTATAACCAAAATACAGAATTAATGGCTATGTTAAAACAATGTTAAGAGCATATTTCGTTACATGACTGATATTAGATACATTTGTATGATGTCCCTGTTATAGGATGGTAACATAAACTTAACATTTGCTTTCTCGTTACGCGAGGCTATCCGCGTATCTTTGGCGATAAACAAAAGTATAATATGACGTTTATTTGGATTGCAGTTATTTTATTGGGAGTATTGGCTGTTGCGGATCTTGTCATTGGCGTTTCCAACGATGCTGTTAATTTTTTAAATGCTGCCATCGGTTCTCGTGCAGCCCGCCGTAAACTGGTTTATTGGGTAGCTGCCATCGGATTACTTATAGGTTCATTGCTGTCGGCCAATATGATGGAAGTGGCCCGCAAAGGCGTAATATATCCCTCCAGTTTTTCCTTTGCCGAAATAATGGTTGTGTTTGTAGCTGTAATGCTCGTCGATGTTTTACTAATTGACGGGTTTAATACCCTGGGTTTTCCAACGTCAACAACCATAGCTGTTGTTTTTGAATTGCTGGGTGGGGCTATGGCGCTTTCAATAATTAAAAATCGTGAGGCAAAAATTGCCGGTATTGAAATTGAACAGATGATTAATACTGACAAAGCCTTTATTATACTTGCCGGAATATTATTATCCATATTCCTGGCATTTATTGTAGGAGTTGTCGTCCAGTTTATCACCCGCGTTGTTTTTAGTTTTAATTACCAACGACGTTTTAAGTATCTTTTTGCAGTAGTTGGAGGTGTTGCCATTACCGCAATTGTATTTATGATTTTCAAGAAAGGTTTAGGTGATGCCAGTATTTTTGACTCGTACCCTGGTTTTGAGTATGTTGTGAGATATCAAACCGAGATTTTGTTTGGTGTATTCGCATTTTCCACCTTTATATTCCTGTTCTTAGGCTTATCTTTCAATGTTGATATTCCCCGGATTGTAGTATTGTTTGGAACGTTTGCCCTGGCAATGTCATTTGCTGCAAATGATTTAGTTAATTTCATAGGAATACCATTAACAGCTGTTGAAAGTTTTAAGGCTTTTTTAGCTTCAGGAACAACTTCGCCTGATGGTTTCTCAATGGCATTAATAAGTGATGATGTCATTAAAAAGGATGTTTTTAGTGATTATGAACATGCCTTAATTTTTGGCCTGTCAGCAGTAGTAATGACCATTACCCTCTTTAAATCGAGAAAGGCGAGGAGTGTAACAGAAACAGAAGTGTATCTGGGACGACAGTCGAGTGGTTATGAGCGATTTGAACCTTCGTATCTCTCACGAGTTGTGGTGCGAAATTTTCTTCAGATTCATAGTCTGGCTGTTGGTATTTTACCTGAAAAGCTGGTTAGGTTTTTTGATAGGCGCTATCAAAAGGCAGAAAATGTTGAGGACAGTACAGTCGACGGGGTGATTTATTTTGATACGGTAAGGGCATCTGTTAACCTGGTTGTAGCCAGTATTCTTATTTCTTTGGGTACTTATATGCAATTTCCTTTGTCAACCACTTTTGTGGTTTTTATGGTGGCAATGGGAACTTCGCTTGCCGATCAGGCCTGGGGGCGTGAAAGCGCGGTTTACAGGGTTTCTGGTGTGTTATCCATTTTGGGTGGTTGGTTTTTTACTGCCTGCATGGCTTTTATAGGCGCTTTTATTTTTACCTATATGATATGGTATGGAAGTTGGTTTGCGGCATTGTTATTGGCAATAGGAGTTGCAACCACACTCATACTGACTAGTAAATATCACAAGCGAAAGCAGGAAGAAAAGCGCATGCTTAAAGAAGAATTTCAGGATGAAATAGATAATAATCTGGATCATTTAAAGGAATCAGGTGGTGAGCAAATTCGTCACCATTTGCAGGAAGCCTCCAAGGTATTCTACCTAAGTATACAGGGGTTTATTGATGAAGACTTAAGGCAACTGCATGAAGCACATAATAAAGCTCTTTTATTAGATAAGTATACCCGAAGCAGTAAGTCCAAATTCTTTTATGCCTATGCTAAAATTACTGAGGAGGGTATTGATTCGGGGCATTATTTCGTACAGGCATTTGATTACTTAACAGAAATGGTTGGTTGCCTTACAAATATTACACAGCCCTTATTTGAGCATCTTGAAAATCAACATAAGGGAATGACAACGTCTCAGCGAAATGATCTTCACGAGCTGCTGGACGAAATGTCAGGTTATTTTAATCACATAATTCACGTTGAAAAAGAGCAGAAATTTGAGCTTATCAATGAAATGATCAGCAAACAAAATTTCTTAATTAGTTTCCAGGACAGTATTCGTCGTAACCAGATTAAACGTATCCAAAAAGGAGAGGGACGTACACGTGTTAGTATCTTGTTTATGGATGTATTGGCCGAAACAAAAAATGTACTGTTGTATTCGATCAATTTGCTTAAAGCGCATCGTGATTTTATAGAATCATATAACTCAAATAACTAATTCCAATATTAAGTTTTCATTTGAGGCTTGATTTTTTTCCTATTTTGCCACTAAAATTTATAGAATTATTTCTCTATTGAGAATAAAAAAGGCCTAATGTTAAGCATCTGTTAATCGAACATTAACCGCCTTTTTATTTTCCATTCAGTACATAGATAGTTGTGCTTGTAAGGTGCAGGAATAGAGTTAAATGCGATGATTTTGCACTTAACATACATTTAAAGTTCAATTAATTCTCTCTTATCAGGCATCCTCTGACCTTGCCATACATTTGCTCTCGAAATATTTGAATTATTGCGAGGGAAAAATGAAACGTCTGTGGATTTTAACAATGATAAATTCATAACAATATCAGTACTAAAATCACAGTAAGTTCCATCCGACCACAAAAAATTAATTACAAACGGATGAAAAGACAAGTAATTGGAATTGTAATTCTATGTCTGACAAGTCTTACACAGGGATTTGCACAAACAGGGATACTAAAAGGGAAAATAACTGACAGAAAAACAGGAGAGGAGCTCATCGGAGCTGCTATTGTTATTGAGGGAACGACCACCGGTACTACTACCGATTTTGAGGGTAACTACACGATGCCTCCGTTGGAGCCGGGTACTTACACCATTCGTTGTCAATACATTTCTTACGAAGCCCAGGTTAAGGAAGGCATTGTAATTAAAGACGGCGAAGACACTGTTCTTAACTTCTTAATGGGAGAATCAGAATTAGACATTGCAGAAGTTAAAGTTGTTGCCAAAGCTAATAGAGAGTCTGAGAACTTTTTGATGATGGAGCAGAAGAAGGCAGCTATTGCAGTTGAAAGTATTGGTGCAGCTCAATTATCAGCTCAGGGAGTGGGAGATGCTGCTGCTGCTGTTACAAAAGTTTCTGGTATTGTAAAACAGGAAGGTTCACAGTCATTGAATGTACGTGGATTAGGAGACCGTTATAATACAACTACTTATAACGGACTTCCTTTACCATCGAATAATTCAGAGCTTAAAAATATTGATCTTGGCTTATTTACAACCGATGTAATTTCTCACATCAATATTGAAAAGACCTACTCAGTGCCTTTATATGGTGACTTTGGGGGTGCTAATATTAATGTTATATCAAAGCGTTTAACGGGTGATTCATTCCTTACTTTAAGCGTTAAAGGATCTCAAAACTCAAGTTTATTCGATTTAGATAATTTCTATTTAAACGACGGACCAGGTAAAACAGGTTTTTCAACTACAGACTTACCAGATATTGATGCAATCAAAAACAGAGAAGCCTATGGTTTCGAGAACTCATGGAATCCCGTTGAAAGCAGTGTAGTACCTGCAATAGGATTAGGAATTTCAGGCGGTAAGTCATTTGAAATAAACGAAGTATCTAAATTAAATACATTCTTTACCTTTTCATTTGACAATGACCGTACCTATACTGAAAAAATTGAGCGTGTTGTAAATGCAGGAGGTAATGCCTGGGATGATTTGAAAGGTGATGAGTACATATATGATACTCAAACAAGCGGGATGATAAATCTTAATTACTCTCGTCCAAATACTGAATTATATTTCAATAGCTTGATGCTTAACTCATCGGAGCAGGAGTTGACTACTATGGCTGGTCATATTCGCGATGTAAACGATGATCCTAATATACCAGGTTTAAAGCGTCGTGGTGATTTCCAGAGAAACTTTGTATTAGTAAACCAGTTACTGGGTGAGCATAAGTTGAATGAAACAACTCAACTTGATTGGGGTGTAGCATACAACTATGTATGGAACAGCGTGCCTGACCGTATTGAGAATACTTACCTTTTCTATTACGAAGACACTAATATGGGTGAGTTAGATACGGAGGCTGTTGGTCGTAACTACCGTTATGCACAAGAATTTGATGATAATGAAATAGCGGCTAATCTTTCAGTTTCAAAGAAATTTGGTGAAGGGTTAACTGACGATGCTGACTATCGTAGCAAAATAACTGCGGGATACTCAGGTCGTATGAAAGTAAGAAACTTTGAAAACTATCAATTCAATCATCAGGTGCTTGATGCCGGTACAATGGTTAATATTGATCAGGTTGATGACTTTTTTAATGAAGAGAACTTTATAGATGGTTTGTTCCGAATTGACACACCAACAGCCGGTGATGAAAACGGGGAACAAAAATATGGCGAGAGTTATGAAGGTAAAGTGAATATTCACTCCGGTTTCTTAATGTATGAGTACAATGTATCACCAAAGTTTCTGGTATTGGCTGGTGTACGTGCCGAGAGTGTATTCCAGGAAATGAAAACACGTTCTCGTCAAAATATTACCGGTCGTACTGAAACAATTGATTTCAATGAGTTCAAGGTACTACCAAGCTTATCAATGAAATATGCTGCAACACAGAAATCAAATTTCCGTTTTGCAGCTTCACAAACCTATACTTTACCTCAGCTGCAGGAGATGCCGTTTATTGCATTTGCCGGACTAACAGACGTTATCTGGGGTAACCCCTGGTTAAAACCTTCAACAGTTTACAATGCTGATTTAAAGTGGGAGTTCTTCCCTAAAAATGGCGAAGCATTAAGTGCTACTGTATTTGGTAAGTACATTAATGAGCCTATCAATAAGTTTACCATTGCTGGTACGTTTAATGAGTTTGTAAATGCTAATACCGGTGATGCTGCTCATGTTTATGGTATTGAGTTAGATGCCAAAAAAGATCTGTTGGACTTCAGTACCGATGATCAAATCAGAAAAGTATATGCTTCAGGTAACATTACATTAATGGCATCTGAAACCGATATTGATGCAAAGAAGATAAGAGAAGAAACCAACTATAACTTTAATGCCAACTTTAATAAGGAAACATCTGAATTGCAAGGTGCTGCCCCATTATTGGCTAACCTGACGGTTGGTTATAAAAAGAAGTGGGACGAAAACAATAAAACCATCAATGTGGCTGGTGTCTATAACTACACATCAGAGCGATTATATTCTATCGGACACTCGAATATGGGCGATCAGGTTGATCAGGCTGTAAACACCTTCGATTTTATTGTGAAAACAAAGTTCAACAAGTTTGGAATTGACTTTTCAGCTAAAAACTTATTGAACCCAGATATTGAACGCATACAGGAAAATATGGATGGCGACCACTTAGTTCGTCAATATAAACTAGGAACAACTTTCAGTTTATCACTAAAGTACAATTTCTAATAAGACTATATTTAACTTAACATTTTAAAAGATGAAAAAGCTATCTTTTTTCTTTTTATCATTAATGGTGCTTGTTTTAGCAAGCTGTAACGATGACGATGATCCGGTAAACCCAGTTGATCCGGATAACATTGCCGGAACAATCACAACAAACGTTGAATTTGATGCGGCTACAGCCTACAAACTTGACGGTGCGTTAGTTATTGCAGAAGGTGGTTCTTTAACTATTCCTGCTGGAACAAAAATTACTGCTAAAGGAGGATCAACTTCTTACATTGCAGTTGCTCAGGGAGGTAAAATCTTCATTGAAGGTACTTCGACCAATCCTGTCGTAATGACTTCAGATGTAAAAGAAGCTGGTAGCTGGGGTGGTTTAGTACTATGCGGTAAGGCTCCTGTCAACACTGGCGAAGGTGGTGTTTCTGAAGTTGGTAACCTTCCTTATGGTGGTTCTGAGGCTTCAGATAACTCAGGTTCTATTGAATATCTTCGAGTTGAGTATACTGGTTATGTATTTACCAACGAGAAGCAGTTTAATGGTGTTTCTTTCTTCGGAGTTGGTTCAGGTACCAAAGTCGATTATGTATCTTCATATATGGGTAACGATGATGGTATCGAGTTTTTCGGTGGTACTGTAAATGCTGATCACTTAGTATCAATTGGTTCTAATGATGATGGTATTGACTTTGCTGACGGATGGTCAGGTACTGGTAACTACTGGTACTCTTTGAATTCAGCTAAATCAGGTATTGAAGGTTCGAACAACGGTACTGATGGTGCTGCAACCCCTATGACAGATGCTAAAATCAATAACATTACCGTATACGGAATGGGTGAAAAGCCTTGGTTCTTAAAAGAAGGTGCCGGTAAGCAAACAATTGATAACATCGTTATTGGTGGTTTGATTGAAGGTAAAGGACAAGCTTATTTCTATGCTTCTGAAAGTGACAGCGATTTTGATGCTTCTAAAATCACCATCACCAACGCTAAATTCGTTAACATGGGTATTGGTAACACTGTTAAAGCTGTTGATGGTGTGTCAATTACTGAAAACGAAAATGCTACAGGTGCCGGTAATGGAATTGATATGCCGGATTGGGCTTCTTCATGGGCTGCCCCTGGTGCTGTAGAACCAATGGATCCTAGTAAAAACATTGCTGGAGAGTATTCAGATGATCAGGTGCTTAAGGCTGACGGTACCTACACATTAGACGGTGCTATGATAATCAAAGATGGCGGTTCTTTAACTATTGAAGAAGGTGCCACTATTATTGCTAAAGCTTCATCAACAACCTATATTGCTATTGCACAGGGTGCAAAAATATATGTTGAAGGTACAGAAGATAAGCCTGTTGTAATGACCTGTGAAGAAAAGACTGCCGGTAGATGGGGTGGTTTAGTCGTTTGTGGTAAAGCTCCTATTAACACTGGTGATGGTAGTATATCAGAGGTTGGTAACCTACCTTACGGAGGTGATGTTGATGATGATAATTCAGGTTCAATCGAATATTTGCGTGTTGAGTATACTGGTTATGTATTTACTAATGAGAAACAGTTCAATGGTGTTTCTTTCTTTGGAGTAGGTTCAGGTACAAAAGTTAGCTATGTATCTTCATACAAAGGTAACGATGATGGTATTGAGTTCTTCGGTGGTACTGTTAATGCTGATCACCTTGTATCTATTGACTCAAACGATGATGGGATTGACTTCGCTGACGGATGGTCAGGTACTGGTGACTACTGGTATGCATACAACTCAACTAAATCGGGTATCGAAGGATCAAACAATGGTGTAGACGGTGCTGCAACACCAATGACTACTGCAACAATCAATAACGTTACAGTATACAAAATGGGTGAAAAACCATGGTTCCTGAAAGAAGGTGCGGGTTCGCAAACTATCACTAACTGTGTTATTGGAGGATTAAAAGATAATGCCGGTCAAGCCTACTTCTATGCCTCAGGAGAGGATACTGACTTTGACGCATCAAAAATTACCATCACTGATGTCGCTTTTGTTGACATGGGTGCCGGAAATACAGTAAAGGCAGTTGATGGTGTAACAATTACTGAAAAAGCTGATGCAACTGGTGCTGGTAACGGTAAAGACATGCCAACATGGGCTGCTAAGTGGGCTCAACCAGCTGAGTAATCAGAATAGAGACTAACAACATAAAAAAGCGGCAGGGAATCATTCCTGCCGCTTTTTATTCATCCCCCCTAAGCTACTTTAGCTATGCGGGTTTCTCTTTATATCCTAATCCATCTTTTTTGAAAGATAATTAAAACTAATTCCAGCGGGTTTACTGATATGTATACTTACGTTGCAACTGAACGACTTACTGCGTCATGATTGAACGACGTACTACGTCATGGTCGAACGACGTGCCTCGTTCAATCGGGTAATTAATCTTCCTTCACGGCTATTACATAGTCGATAGTATATCGAGCAGGCAATTGTTGATAGCGTGGGCAAGCAGCAGGCCCCTGCCTTACCAGGCAGACGACTGCCGCCTTACCGAGCAACAGATTGCTAAGCTATTGTTTTTATAACCCGCAGGGTTCCTTTGATGTTGCCAGGATGATATAACTTTCCTCAATCGTTTGCAGGTAATAGTCAGGCTCAATATATAAACTTATCTGCCTGACTAACTGCGCATAATGAACTTTGCCTATTGCATATCCTTTTGCATCTCTGTAATTTGCATGATCAAATTCAAATAAAATACCATGATGCGAGCTTTTTATCTATTGTTGATCATCGCAACCCTGTTTGCCTGTCAACCTGCTAACGAAAACCCCCTATACACGGCAGCTAATTATACCATTTATAAAGATAAGGTGGTGCAAGGCGAATACATTGCACAAGTACAATCGCCAACACACATAACATCTGACTATCAAAGCCCTGCCAATGCTACCTTTCCCAATTTTATAGAATTTAAGTTTGCCATCAATGGTAAGGACAATGAATTACCGATAGGTATCAACCACACCTTTTTGCTAGAGTCAGATAATGAGGGTCAAATCAATTTACCGACCTTAACCTTTGGAGAACGTCATGCCGATGAAGTTGCAACAACACCAACAGGCAGTATTGAACCCAATACGCCTTTGGTAATAAGGGTGGATGCCAGTAAAATCATCAAATCAATGGATGAGGATGGTTACTTTGAAACCTATAACGGACAAAAGATTTATAAAGAAGATTATAACGGCATTTATATAGCCGGTAATTTGGCCCCCTTAGGATGGGATTTTGATAATTTAAATGGCCGTACTGATCGCCAGTTAAAAGACGATAATGGCGACGGTATTTTTGAAATTACCCTGTCACTTAATCCATATAACCCTGATGATTTTACAGCTAAAGAATGGATGTTGAAGCACGATGTAAGCAGTTATCCACAGCTAAGTACTTCAATTCCGTTGGTTGATGCCTTATACAATATGGCCTTGGATGAAACAGAGATGAACATCGAAAACGATGGTACTTTTCGCACCGGCGAAGAATGGCCTGGTGTATGGACACGCGATGTCAGTTACTCCATTCTGCTGTCATATGCCTTTACCAATACAGAGGTGGCCAAAACCAGCCTGATGCGTAAAGTAAAGAATGATCGTATTATACAAGATACAGGAACCGGCGGAGCCTGGCCGATATCGTCAGACCGTACTACATGGGCACTGGCCGCCTGGGAAATCTATAAAGTAACAGGTGATCAGCAATGGTTGGAAACCATCTATCCGATTGTTAAAAATTCGGTTGAAGATGATTTACAAACCTTAAAAGATCATCGCTCCAACTTAATAAAAGGGGAGTCGTCATTTTTAGATTGGCGTAAACAAACCTATCCGGTTTGGATGAATGGTGTTGATATTTTTGAGTCAAGATGTTTGGGAACCAATGCTGTGCATGCTCAAACCTATGCTATTTTAGCAGAAATGGCTGGTCTGATGGGTGATGATGCATCGAAATACCAGCACGAAGCTCAGCAGCTTCAAACAGCCATTAATAATGAGCTGTGGGTCGAAAACAAAGGCTATTATGCCCAATACTTATACGGACGTAATAAGATGATGCTTTCTCCACGAAGTGAAGCCTTAGGAGAAGCCTTTACGGTTTTATTTGGAATTGCCGACACTGGAAGAGCCAGGCAGGTGGTGGCTAATACACCGGTGGTTGATTACGGTGTTCCATGTATTTATCCTCAAATACCTGAAATGCCACCTTATCACAATAATGGTATCTGGCCGTTTGTACAGGCTTACTGGAACTGGGCTTGTGCCAAAGCAGATAACGCATCGGCAGTGGAGCAAGGTTTAGCCGGTATGCACAGAGCGGCCGCATTGTTCCTTACCAATAAAGAAAACATGGTTGCCGATAATGGTGACTTCAGAGATACTGAGGTTAACTCCAACCGACAGCTGTGGAGTGTGGCCGGTTATTTAAGTTTTGTTTACAGGGTTTTTGCCGGTATGCAGTTTGAGTTGGATGGATTACATTTTACACCTTTTGTTCCTGAGGCATATGGTCAACAAATGACACTGACCAATTTTAAGTATCGCGATGCAACACTGGATATCACAATTAAAGGCAATGGCTCTGTCATTAAATCTTTTACGATTGACGGACAAAAGGCTGAACCGATGGTCGATAAATCCCTAAGCGGACAGCATGCCATTGAAATTGTATTGGAAAACCCGCAACAATTGAGCATTAAAAAGAAGGCTGTTGCCAATGCATTCTCATTAAAAACGCCACGCGTAACTGCTAACAGCAATAAATTGAACTGGAATACCATTGAAGGCGCAACGAACTATGAAGTGTACAACAATGGCGAGCTGGTAACCACCACACCTAATACTGAATTTATTTCAGAAGATAATGGGTATTACCAGGAGCTGGCAGTAAAAGCAATTTCAGATGACAACGAATCATTTGTTAGTAATGTTATAGCCATTTTACCAGGTACAGCCAAGGTTATTGATGCGGCCAGGTTGGGACGTAATGGAAGTATTAAAGCCAATGGATTTAATGGCAAAGGCTATATCGAATTATCAAAAGAAGCTAATACATCTGTTGCAACAAAAGTTAAGGTTGATAAAGCAGGTACCTACCTGATTAGGGCGCGCTACAGCAATGGTTCCGGGCCTGATAACACAGATAATAAATGTGCTATCCGAACTTTATTTGTAAACGGCAGCAAAGAAGGTGTTATGGTAATGCCTCAACGTGGAAAAGATGAGTGGTCAAACTGGGGCTATACCAACTTAATTAAGGTTAGCCTTAAGAAGGGAGTTAATAAATTAAGTCTTCAGTTTAAGGACTATAACCAAAATATGAACGGTGATGTAAATACTGCTCTGCTTGATGAGCTAAGTATTATCCCGGTGCAGTAATTATTCAGGCTTCTGGTATAAGATAAACACAACTTGTTCCGCTGCAGCGGAACAGTTGTGTTCTTTTATTATATTAAGCTCAATTCATTTAAATGATCTTGTAAACAAATGAAAATTAAAATAGAACACATCGCTATCTGGGTAAAAGATCTTGAGCTTTCCAAGGCGTTTTATACAAAATATTTTGGTCTGAAAGCCAATGAGTTATATAAGAATAAAACGAAAGGATTCACTTCCTACTTTCTTTCTTCAGATGAAGGGGGTGCACGGTTAGAGATTATGCACAGTATTCATATTAATACCGACGCATTAGCGGGTAATCATTTTGGCTTTGCCCATATAGCTATATCAGTTGGTGGTAAAGAACAGGTTGACAGGCTTACTGATCAACTAAGAAATGATGGTTATAAAGTTGTTGGTGAGCCCCGAACTACTGGCGATGGTTACTATGAAAGTGTTATTGCTGATCCTGATGGTAACTTAATTGAAATTACCGAGTAATTGGTTATGTAGTAAATATGTTTGTGAATGCTTGGATTTAAATTAATTAACTATTGTCTCCATATAACAATCAAGAAATTCTTCCGTAACACCTTTTAGCTTTCTCTTTTGGCAAAGAGCATATAATTCTTCAACTGCTGAGTACGGGAAGAATTTTGTTTCCAAATCTGAGAATTGTGGTTTATTGGCTTCTTGAACAACTTTATTCCTATCTTCATCAGGTGCAACAATAACATACCTCGTTGGAAATGGAGGAAATCTATCGTAAAAGTTTTTCATTCTTGTTAGTCCACTTGTTACTCCTGTTGAATGTTCAATTTCCATTACAGCCGGCATTAAGCGACCGTTCTTAAACCAAATGCAATCAATAAGTAATGCAGCTTTAATCGCTTCATTG
>JAKSBD010000536.1 GCA_022361295.1 Bacteroidales bacterium | reverse complement strand
GCTTGTGAAATTCATATTAGGCTAAAGGAAATTTTAAAATTCAAAGAATAAACCTCTTAAGATTTTTCCCAATCAAGAGACTTTTTGTTTTGTTCTGGTTATTTAAATGCAAAAGGAGGTTAATGATTTCTGCAAATTGATTTAAGGACTTAGGATGAGGCTAAAAAAATCCCCCTGATAATCAGGAGGATTTGTGACCCCGGCGGGAATCGAACCCACATCATAGGAACCGGAATCCTACATTCTATCCATTGAACTACGAGGCCTTGCGGTGCGCAAATTTAGAAAATTATTTAATACGTTTATCATTAAACATGGTTTAATACTACCACATTGCCTCTCTCATTTGTTTATTTATTACGGATATATTTACAACAATCAGGCAATGAGGCGTATATTTCATCACCAGCTTTAGCTCCGTTTGTATCATGACCTGCTTTAGCCACAACTTCTTGTAATTTATCAATTGTCAAAACCGATGAACTGACAAGTACCTGTACTTCTTTTGTTTCTGCATTCCAGGCAGCCATATTCACTCCTTCAATATCCAATAAAGCCTCTTCAATTCTTTGCTTACACATATTGCAATTGCCGCTGACAATAAAAGTCATTGGATGTCCTTTTATTTCAGATTCAAAACCAAGCTCTTTTATGGCTTCATTCATTTTTTCATCTGTATTTTTGATGGATTTATACGATACTGTAATCAATTTACTATCAACATCCACCTCAACATTTTTAACACCTTTCTCATATGGAAGTTGCTTCATTATTTTTGCCTTACAATTTTCACAGGTAATAGATGCCTTAAAAATAGTTGTTGTTACCTGCTTTTTATCCTGTGCATGTGTCAACATGGTTGCCATCAATGCTATACTTATCAATAGTGTTTTCATTATCTGTCCAGTTTATATTTTATTCCTACATAGAACATCCGGCCGTAAAGAGGTCCCCATATGCGACTGGCATCAAAATTATCACCAAACGGGTTATCCGCGCCAATAATGGCGTTATCCTGCGTATAGTTGGTTAAATTTTCAGCTCCTGCATAAAAGCTCCAGTTACGATAATTCTTGGTCACCTGTGCTATCAGGTTCACATATTGCTCCGACTGCGTTGGTAAAGTTTCTGAATCAACTGTGGTTAAAGGCAAGCGTTGATCACCATGAAACTGCAACGTCATATCAAACTGCCATTTATCCATATTGGTCCGGTACTGTCCCGACAGCATGGCCTTGTAACGACTAACAAATGGTGCTTTTCTCAACTCGCCGTCATATGTTGCTTTAACCTGGTTGTATCGATAACCAGCTGTTAACTCAAACCGGTTAAACAACTCATAGAATACTTCAGCCTGCCAGCTATTGGCATATGAGCGCCCGTCCAGGTTATAAAAGTGTACCTCTCCCTGGTTTTGGTCTAGATCAACAATTAACTGATTCTGAAAGTCCGTTCTGAAAAACTCAAGGGATACAGATGCATCGCGTTTATTAATTGTTAACTCTTTCGTCAAACTAACACCATAGTTCCAGGCTTCTTCCTGTATTGTTTGATCACTTATTATAAACTGTTTTGACGAGGCCAAAAACTGTGTATTCTCACTTAATATACTGGGTGTTCGATAACCCTTGCCAGCCGAAGCTCTTAGCGTTACTTTTTTTCCAAGGTCATATTTAAGATGAGCACGGGGAGTAATAAAATTGCCATGTAATGAACTATAGTCATTTCGCAAACCCATCATTAGCGATAAACGCTCAGAAGGAATGTAATTATATTCGAAAAATCCGCCTACAACAAACTCATTATAACCAATATCCGAAGTATTGAATATTTCCTCATTATCATCATACACTATACTAACTCCAGTATTATATGTATGCTGTGTATTATTAAAATACGATTGATAAATGAGATTGGTATACAGGTTAAGTTGCTCAACAATAAAGTCGTTAAGTCCATAAAAGGATTCACGATTGAAATAATTCACGGATGTTATCCAGCCAATACTGGTCGACGGACGCTGGAGAATAAAACCCAGCTTTGAAAACGCATTTAACCTGGTCACATCAATCCCGATTCCATATGCTGTTTGCTCCTTAGGTGAATGACTGTGATTAAAATCCTGCTGTCCGCCGTTTCTGCTTTCAGACAATACAGAGAATCCCAATTTGGCGGTCATTTTATCACTGACATAGTTCCACCTGTTCATCACATTAACATTAGCCGACAAAGGCTTATCCAGGAAACCGTCATCATTCATATCCATCTCCCGGGCATTTCCACTTCCATGTAGCAAAAGATTAGTCGACCAGCGCTCGCTGACCCGAAAGCTAAGGCCTGCATTAGCCTCTATTTTACCATCCTGGTTTCCATAAACATTATAATGCATCTTTTCTTTCCCGTCCGGATTCTTATAATGCACATTAATTTGTCCGGTTATGCTTTCATAACCATTCTTAACTGCCGATGTACCTTTGGAAACCTGAATACTTTCCATCCAGGTGCCGGGAATATAGTTGAGGCCAAAAGCCACTTCTCCACCCCTGATAATTGGAATATTTTCCATCATCAGCTGAGAGTAACGCCCCGACAAACCCAACATCTTAATTTGCTTAATCCCAGATACTGCATCAGCATACGATACATCAACCGAAGCATTTGTTTCAAAACTTTCTGACAAATTACAGCAAGCAAATTTTGTTAATTCCTTATCCGAAATATTAACCGTAAAAATCGGGTCCAACTTTGAAACACTTGTACTTTTCGTGCGGTGAGCCACGGTTATTTCATCCAGGTCTGCACCCGGTTGCATTTGTACCTCAATAGTATTTTGACCATCAACCACTATCCGCTCACTTTGATAGCCAACATAACTAATCATTAACACTGAGGAATTTCCGGATCGTTTAATTTCAAACGCTCCTTCTTCATCAGTGATGGTGCCTTCGGTGGTGCCCTCCCAATAAACATTAACACCAACCAAAGCCGCATTACCATTACCCTGTTCTGTTACTATTCCTTTAATACTTTGGGCAGCAATTGTACCAACCACAAATGAAAGAATAGCAACAAACAACAGCTGTTTTATACTGTTATTCATTTTTATATATCTACAATTGAAAACAAATCATTTCGATTAGCCGAATGTATTTCAGCTAACTATAACAATGACAGGCTTGAATCAATTCAGATATACCTGAATAATAGAAAGAAATTTATTTAAGGAAATTGGTGGCGGAGGCTCAGACACTAATTGCCAAAGCACATTAATATCAGTTGGAGACCATTCTAATTGTAGTTGTGGAACAGCATTAAAAACATCTATCTCAACAGGGTTAATATCCTTATTGATCAGAGAGGTAAAACTTTCAATTTCATAACGTGAAAACTGCTGTTCATCGCTACAACAACTACTGGTGCATTCTGAGTTACAACTTCTCGGCTCTTCTATTCCACAACAGCTTGTCTTTACAGCTGTATAGCAAGCCTTGGCAGGAATAAAAATCGAGTAGTTTGCAACATTCTTATGACTACAGTAATGACTATACAATTTGAAGCCACTTGAAGTAAGCAGCACAACGGTCATCATGACAAGTGCGATAACACGCCTGATTATATTTGTAGTCCTATTTACCATAGACTTTACAAAAATAGAAACTTGAAAGCATCTTTACAGTTATGAACTTGTTAAATATTGCATGAAAAGCTCATTTTATCTAACAAAGCTCCTTATCTACCTTCAGAACTTATTGATTTTCTGAATAATGTTTGGCAATTTTATAGTTACCAAACCTAATTAACTATGAAACGAATTAAGTGTATTCTCCTGTTCTGCTTTATTTCGGGAGCCCTATTCTCACAGGTAGATAGTATAACATTTGCCAATAACAATATCATTGTTGGTGAGATAAAGGGCATGAATCAAGGTGTTTTGACCATTGAAACCGACTACAGCGATGACGATTTTACCATAGAATGGGATGAAATTAAATCCATTTCAACAATAACCTCCTTTTTAATTACCATCTCGGACGGCAGGCGCTACAATGGCAATATCCATTCAATTGAGAACAATGAAATAAAGATCATCACCTTGGATGGACGAAGCACAATTGTTTCTCCTGAAGAAATTGTATTCATGGAATCGGTAGATAAGGACTTTTGGAGTAAAATGAATGCATCTATCGATTTTGGCTGGGATTTAACTAAGGCCAACAACCTTCGTCAGGCATCATTACGAAGCAACATTGGTTATAAGGCTGAAAGATGGTCAATCAGTACTTATTATAATGCGTTCTCATCCAACCAGGATAGCGTCAGCAAGGTGAGTCGCGATGATGCAGGTATTGGATTCAGATATTATTTTCAGAGAAAATGGTTTGGTGGTCTTTCAACCAGCTTTTTTTCTAACACTGAACAAAAGTTGATTCTCCGGTCCAATGGTCAGATTGGTGCAGGAACATATTTAATTCAGACCAATGCAGCTTACTGGAATATTTCAGCCGGTGCTTCTTTTAACAGCGAACGTTATGAACACTCTGGCGACGACAGGCAAAGTCTTGAAGGATTTTTTGCTACTGAGCTCAACCTGTTCGACACAGGTGATTTAAGCCTTAGAACAAAAATTGCTTTGTACCCAAGTATTACGGAATCGGGCCGTTGGCGTTCGGACCTTAACTTTGATGTTAAATATGATCTGCCAAAAGATTTCTACGTAAAACTTGGTATTACATTTAACTACGATAACAGGCCTGTTCAGGGAGCATCCGAATCAGATTATGTGTTTGCAACTGGTTTTGGTTGGGAATTGTAGAATTCAAACATTTTTGATTTCAAGATAATAAAAAAGCCGAAAGAACTTAATCTTTCGGCTTTTTAGTAGCGGGGGCCCGACTCGAACGGACGACCTTTGGGTTATGAGCCCAACGAGCT
>JAKSBD010000007.1 GCA_022361295.1 Bacteroidales bacterium | reverse complement strand
GTCTCTTATCATCGTACAAGCTTTTTTATCAATTTTACAATGCAAATGTATGTAGAGAGCAAAAGGCAGGCTGTAACAAATGTTACAAAATCGAAATTAATTTATAATTTGGTACAAAATTACTGAATTCATGGAAGCACTAACTAAATGTCCTTTATTTAAAGGTATTGATTATCAAGAACTATGTCAATTATTGGAGAAAATACTATACCAGGTTAAAAAATATGAGAAAAACCATATGATTGCCCAAAGTGGTGAAGAATGCCGCTCTTTAATGATCATGTTGAAAGGAAGTGTCAAGGGGGAGATGATAGATTTTTCGGGCAAAGCCATAAAAATTGAAGATATTGAACCACCAAAGCCATTGGCAATAGCTTTTTTGTTTGGTGAGAATAACACATGTCCCGTAAACATAGTGGCCAATAATTCTGCAGAAATTTTCCATTTGCCTAAAAAGTCGGTTATCTCATTAATGCAATTAAGTTCAGCTTTTCTGAATAATTTCATGAACATGATATCAAGTAAAACGCAATTTTTATCGGACAAAATTCGCTTTTTATCATTTCAAACGATCAGGGGTAAAATAGCACATTATTTATTACAACTGGCAGGCCCGGTTGATGGCGAAATCATGCTGTCTAAAAGTCAGGAAGAGTTAGCAAACATGTTTGGGGTAACAAGACCTTCTTTAGGAAGGGCTTTACGCGATTTGCACAATGAAGGAATTATAGAAGCGAAGGGGAAAAGCGTAAAGATACTGAATCGTGAACAGTTAATAATGCAGCTAAAGAAGTAATAAATGAGCAGAAATAAGGTCGTGGTGCTTTCATGCGAGCACGCAGGTAAAAATATTCCTGAAAAGTATAAGAAGTTGTTTGCTGAGGCTAAAAATGAACTGGAAACACATAGGGGATATGATATTGGTGCTCTGGAATTGTTTGATCTGATAAAATCGGACTATATTGCATATAAACAGAGTGCTACGGCTAGTCGTTTACTTGTTGATATTAATCGTTCGCTATATAGAAGAACCTTATTTTCTGAGTTTACAAACATTTTACCGGATACAGAGAAAACTCAAATTCTGGAGGACTATTATTTTGCTTTTCGACGGCCGTTTGAAGAAGAAATTTGTCAATTATGGCGGGCTGGCAAGACTGTTTTGCATCTCTCGGTTCATTCTTTTACACCAGAATTAAATGGAGAGATAAGACAAACAGATTTTGGTATTTTATATAATCCGGAGAGGGAAGAAGAGAAACTATTTGCCAAACTCTGGAAAGCGGAGTTAAGGAAACTGCTGCCTGAAAACCGTACACGTTTTAACTATCCGTTCAGAGGGAAGCCAGATGGTTTCGTTCGTCATTTCAGAGATATGGAAGCAAATAAATATCTTGGTATTGAGTTTGAGATGAACCAGAAATATGCAGATGATACCGCATTGAAAACAAAAATTGCGGAAGCCTTTAATGGTGCGGTAAATATCTGGGCTAAAAAGTAGCTTATGCTCATTTTGTGCGAACAATATTATCTTTGTTCTTTTAAAATTTATTAAATGAACGCAGAACAAATCTTTTACGTTATTATAGCCATTATTACATGGCAGTTTTTATTCGATCAATGGCTTGATTATTTAAACAATAAGACGGTAAAAACTAACATACCTGAAGAGCTGGAAGGAATTTATGATGATGAAAAATACCGAAAACAGCAGGAGTATAAAAAAACCAATTATAAGTTTGGTGTATTTAGTGAAATAGTGAGTTTTGCTGTGATGATGGCCATGTTATTTTTAGGCGGTTTTGCGCTTATCAATACCTGGGTTAGTCAGATCAGCTCTCATGCTACCATTCAGTCACTTTTGTTTTTTGCAATTATTGGAGTTGGATCTTCGGTTATAGGCTTGCCCTTCAGTATATATGGCACCTTTGTTATTGAAGAGCGCTTTGGGTTCAATAAAACAACGCCAATTACATTTGTGATGGACATGTTAAAATCCACTCTATTGTCAGTTCTGATAGGTGGGCCGCTAATGGCTCTTGTAATCTGGCTGTACAGTATTGCCGGTAACTACTTCTGGTTATATGCCTGGATGGTTATCAGTGGTTTTACGATTTTTATGACAATGTTTTATACCTCGCTGATTTTACCTCTTTTTAATAAGCAAACACCTTTGGAAGCGGGAGAATTACGCGACGCCATCGAGTCTTTTTCAGTGAGGGCCGGATTTAAGCTTGACAATGTATTTGTAATGGATGGTTCTAAAAGAAGTACTAAAGCCAATGCTTTTTTTAGCGGATTAGGTAGTCGTAAGCGCATTGTTTTATATGACACACTAATTAAAGACTTAAAAACAGATGAAATTGTAGCGGTGCTTGCCCATGAAATAGGACATTATAAACTCAGGCATACATTATGGGGGACCATAACAGGTGTTATTCAAATGGGTATCATCTTGTTTGTATTTGGTCTTGTGGTTGGATCGCCACTCTTGTCGCAGGCTTTGGGTGTTGCCGAACCAAATTTTCATATAGGTATATTAGCTTTTGGCATTTTGTATTCTCCGGTATCGTTTATTGCGGGTATTTTTATGACCATTTTATCCCGGAAAAATGAATATGCTGCTGATGCGTTTGCCAATGGATTTGGCTTGGGTGAAGCCTTAATAGGTGGTCTGAAAACCATATCATCCAATGCTCTGAGCAATCTGACACCACATCCGTGGTATGTGTTTTTTCATTATTCACACCCGCCGTTGTTGCAACGAATTCGTGCCATAAAGAGGAAATAATAAGATTGTTTCAATGGTTAATAGTTAGTGAGACCAGTTGAAATTCAACTACTAAACTTTAAACGTTTCAACTTTAATAGAAATGCAGGTAGAAATAATTACAATAGGCAATGAGCTGTTAATTGGTCAGGTTGTTGACACTAATTCTGCGTGGATGGGCCAGCAATTAAATGATGACGGCTTTGATATAAATCGTATAACATCAATTCAGGATACGAAGGAAGCCATAACCAACGCATTGAATGAAGCCATGACGCGGGTGGATATAGTACTGATGACTGGAGGATTGGGGCCCACAAAAGACGATATAACGAAAGAAACGCTGGCTGAAATATTCAATTCAAAGCTGGTGTTCAATCAAGATGCATATGATACCATGTCGAACCTGCTGAAAGGTCGTGTGAAAGGTATTAACAAGCAAAATGAAAGTCAGGCCTATGTACCTGAATGTTGTGATGTAATACCTAATCCCGTTGGCACTGCACCGGTTATGTGGTTTGATGAAAGCGGAAAGGTTATTGTGTCGATGCCGGGGGTTCCTGTTGAGATGAAAACAGCCATGAGCAATGAAGTTATACCTCGTCTGCAGAAGCGATATAATACGGGGCATATTATTCATAAAACGATCCAGATTTTCAATATTCCTGAAGCCGTTTTAGCGGAGCAGCTCGAGGATTGGGAAGATACTATTCCCGATTATATTTCCCTGGCCTATTTGCCAAATCCAGGGAAAATTCGTCTGCGATTAACTGCAAAAACAGAGGATGAACTAAAGGCTAAAGAAGACATTTCATCTTTGCTTAAGAGTTTGTATGAGGTAGTTGGAGATCATATATTCGGAGAAGAAGATTTGCCCGTTCAGCAGTTACTGGGCGATGAGTTAAAAAAACGAGGACAAACGATTGCAGTTGCGGAGAGCTGTACCGGCGGTAATATTGGACATCTGCTGACGAGTATACCTGGCAGTTCGGCTTACTTTAAAGGTGGGGTAATTGCCTATGATAATGAGATAAAGGAACGTGTGCTGGGTGTTAAGAGAGTGTCTCTTGAAGAGCATGGAGCCGTGAGTCAACAGGTGGTTGAACAAATGGCGGCAGGGGTAATGGCATTAATGAAAACCGATTATGCTATAGCAACTTCAGGTATTGCCGGTCCTGATGGAGGGACGGATGAAAAGCCGGTTGGCACAGTGTGGATTGCCATTGCAGGCAAGTTTGGAGTGAAAAGTCAGTGCTTTAACTTTGGGAAAATACGAGGCAGAAATATACAACGGTCTTCTGATGCTGGATTAATATTTTTGCTGCAGAAGCTAAAAAGTCAGTAATGGCTCAAATCTTTATTAACCAGTTTGCAAAAAAAACGAACGATTTGATGTAGCGAATATCGGCAATCGTTCAAGGCAATTCTCTAATTCTCTTTTGTATATATAATAGGTCGTTTAAATTTTGTAAGGAATTGAAAATCGACGCAGTCAAAGCCTGATGTGAAAATATTTATTTAACAAAAGTAAGTGGAAAAAAGCAGGTCAGGTATGAATTTTACACTTTCAAGCAGGAAGGTATCTTCGGTTATGCTTAAAGAATCCTTCAGTAAGTAATTGAGGCTTCTCCGGGATCGCTTTGGAACAACTTCGGATCAACCTCGCTGGGAGCGAGGTTGATCCGAAGCAGGCCCCTGCCAGGCCCCTGGCAGGTTGCTGGCAGGTATATTTTTGATATGCGACTGATGGGGGGAATTGTGTGTGAATGTTTTGATAAATACAAAATGAAAAAAACAGCGCCTTGTCTATAAAACTTTAGTTGGTTTTTAAATTATACCTGCAATTGAGTTAACGACTCAGAAATTCGACTAAACAAAATGCGTGACTATACTATCGTTTCAATAATAGAAAATATTAGTGTCTTGACCCCTCAATAAAGCATGTCTTACTAAAATTAGAGTCAGGTTTGAGCGTTGGCCTGATC
>JAKSBD010000170.1 GCA_022361295.1 Bacteroidales bacterium | reverse complement strand
CTGCTCCATGCACCGCCATAGCAAATGCCCAATCGTGATTCGAGTTAGCGAATTAGATCTATTCAACTTGTGTGCGTGATCCAATGTAACTTCCATTTGCCTCATATATCATTGAAATTTTAGTCATATTATAGTCATAGTTTATTCAATTATCATCGAACAAACATTGAAGGAACTTCGAAGGAACTTCGAAGGAACATTGAAGGAACTTCGAAGAAACTACGAATTTAGCATTAACCTGTAAGGGCACCTTCATGATGTTGAATAGGTGCCTTTGTGGAGTAAGTTAGTTGTGTAAAACTTATAGGTTTACTTCAAATCTCGCCCTGTTCTTTTAAAAAAGTGCTTTGAATCGCCCCATTCACTATAGCCTATTTCCCTACCTGCCATTTCCACGCGGATGCTCAGGCAATTGGAACAGTCGTCTGCTCCTTCGTCGGTACAGGGCTTATTTTCATATAGGGTATAATCCTTGCGATTGGCTGTTGGGGTAATATTGGGCATGATCACATTGGCGCCATAACGAAGTGCCTTTTCACGTCCCATTGGATCAATGGCCTGCAGAGCCGTGGCAGCTGCTATGTTAATATCAGGCATTAAAAGACGTAGTGCTGCAATCATGTTTAATGCCACTTCAAATCTTCGCTGAATGGGCCATAATTCGTCCTTAAACTCATATAATGGCGTTTCTGTATGTTCTATAAATGGCCCCATGCCCACCATATCTACATTTAGCTCTTTGAAGAATAGCAGGTCATCAGCAAGGTCATCGCAGGTTTGGAATGGTAGTCCAATCATAACACCGGTTCCTGTTTGATAACCTGTTTTCTGAAGTAGCTGAAGACAGTTGATCCGGGTTTCAAAATTGTGTTTCTCATCTTCGGGATGGATCTTATAGTAGAGATCCTTATTTGAACTTTCAATTCGTAAGAGGTAGCGATGAGCGCCTGCTTCAAACCATTCCTTATAGGTTTCTTCGCTTTGTTCTCCAAGTGAGATGGTAACGCCAAGTTCTCCGTTTGTAACTTCCTTAATTTTCTTGAGGAGGCTTGTAATGCGCTCTGTGAATGCCTTGTCGCTTCTTTCACCCGACTGAAGAACCAGTGAGCCGTATTTGTGTTCGTGGGCAAATTTGGCAGCATCAATAATGGCATTGTCGTCTATGTCGTAGCGCTCGGAATGACTGTTGCTTTTTCGAATACCGCAATAATAACAGTCTTTGGTGCAATAATTTGAAAATTCAACAAGGCCTCTGAAAAACACCTTTTTCCCCAGTGAATTGACATAGTCTTCACCTACAGACTTCAGAAAATAATCTCTTTCTTCACCTTCCAGACTAATCAAATAGCTTAGGTTATTCTTGTTAAGTTCCTTGTTTTTAATGATTTTCCGGATTCTTTCAATGCTCATCGTTCCCTTTTTAGATTGCGTAAAAATAACAAAAAATCAATAGCTAATGGTTTGAAAGTTGAATCATTCGTGTATTTTTGCGCAGGTAACAAATTGATACCAAAAGTTATTTGAGTTGTTGATTGGATTGTGTTAGTATCTTTATTTATAGGCTTTTTATGAGCTTATGATTTAAATCATATTTAAACATGACTTTCTTTAAAAACTCATTTTTTAGATAGTAGACAGACAAAACATTAAACAGATGATAAACGAACAACTTCTTAATCCGAAAAGCATTGTTGTGGTGGGAGCCTCTGATGATGTCATGAAACCCGGTGGTAAGATTCTTAAAAATATTGTAGACGGTAATTATAAAGGCGATTTATATGTAACTAACCTTAAGAGTGATGAGGTGCAGGGGATAAAGTCGTATCGCGATGTGGCTGATTTGCCGGAGAATGTGGATTTGGCAGTGTTAGCTATTGCTGCAAAATTCTGCCCGCAAACAGTTGAGGTGTTGGCAAAGCAAAAAGGAACAAAGGCCTTTATTATTATCTCGGCAGGTTTTAGTGAAGAAAACGAGGAGGGTGCTGCGCTGGAGCACCAGATTGTTGATACCATAAATGAAGTAGGTGGTTGTTTAATCGGTCCTAACTGTGTGGGAGTATTAACTACAAACCACAGTAGTGTGTTTACTACTCCGATACCGGCATTGGAGCCTATGGGAGCTGATTTTATTTCGGGCTCAGGAGCAACAGCCGTGTTTATCATCGAAGCAGGGATGGCTAAGGGGCTTAAGTTTAACAGCGTTTATTCGGTAGGTAACAGCGCTCAGACAGGTGTTGAAGAGGTGTTGGAGTATCTGGATAATACCTATGTTGAAGGGAAAAGCTCTAAGATTAAGTTGCTGTACCTTGAAAGTGTAAATAATCCGCAGAAACTATTGAAGCATGCTTCTTCGTTAATTAATAAAGGGTGTAAAATTGCGGCCGTTAAGGCTGGTAGTTCAGATGCTGGTAGTCGTGCAGCGTCAAGTCATACAGGGGCATTGGCGAGCAGTGACCTGGCAGTTGATGCCTTGTTTAAAAAAGCTGGTATTGTGCGTTGTTACGGTCGTGAGGAACTGGCAAATGTGGCAGCTGTGTTTATGGTTGAGGAGTTAAAGGGTAAGAATGTTGCCATTATTACTCATGCCGGTGGGCCCGCTGTGATGTTAACTGATGCGTTGTCTAATGGTGGTCTTGAGGTTCCTGCTATTGAGGGGCCAAAAGCAGAAGCTTTGTTAGAAAAGCTTTACCCGGGATCAAGTGTGGCCAATCCTATTGACTTTTTAGCAACCGGAACGGCTGAACAATTGGGGGATATTATTGATGCCTGTGAAAATGATTTCGATCACATAGATGCAATGGCAGTTGTGTTTGGTAGTCCTGGTTTATTCTCAAATGAGGAAGTTTATAAAGTATTGCATCATAAAATCAGAGAGTGCAAGAAGCCAATCTATCCGATTCTGCCTTCAGTTGTTAATGTGAAGGACGATATTGAGATGTTTATCAATATGGGTAATGTTAATTTCCCTGATGAGGTATTGTTTGGGAACGCACTTTCTAAAATATATAATACGCCAAAGCCTGTAATGGCAGATGTTAATAACGATGGTGTTGATGTTGATGAACTGCGCCGTATTATTGATGTGCAGGAAGATGGGTATGTGACGCCTGAGGTGGTGCAGCAATTGTTAGATGCAGCTGGTGTGCCACGCGTAAAAGAGTTTGTAAGCGATAAGGTTGAGGATTTACAGTCGGCAATTGCCGAAGTGGGTTATCCTGTGGTGATGAAGGTTGTTGGTCCTGTTCATAAATCTGATGTAGGTGGAGTTGTGCTGGGTGTAGATTCTGATGAGCAGTTGAAGGCTGAGTTTGAGCGGATGATGAAGATTCAGGATGCTACCGGTGTGATGTTACAGCCAATGTTAAGTGGTAAGGAATTATTTGTTGGTGCTACTTATGAGCCGGGTTTTGGTCATATGGTGTTGTGTGGAATGGGCGGTATCTTTATTGAAGTATTGAAAGATGTGAGCTCAGGTTTGGCGCCGCTTAATAATGATGAAGCCCTGGAGATGATTCGTGGCTTAAAGAGTTATAAAATTATAGAAGGGGTAAGAGGGCAAAAAGGTATCGATGAGAATAAGTATGCCGAGATTGTGGCGCGCTTATCAAATATGCTTTGTCATGCTCCTGAAATTAAAGAAATGGATATAAATCCGTTGTTGGGTGAGGGCGAAAAAATTGTTGCTGTAGATGCCCGTATACGGATTGAGAAGTAACTGTTTGTGTATTGATAATGATGAAAAAGTCGGCGCTTCAAAGGAAGGCCGGCTTTTTTATTGGCTTTATCTTTAATAG
>JAKSBD010000252.1 GCA_022361295.1 Bacteroidales bacterium | reverse complement strand
TTAGGGGCAAGCAAAAACGCAGAACTATATAAAATATGAATAACGAAATTTTCTTCGCGATTCCAGTAGGAATTTGCATTTTACTGGCAATATATTTTTTAATCGGTTGGTTTTGGACTTATTCTGAAATAAAAAGAATTGACATACTTACTGTGATTAAAGAAGGAATGGGGGGATTAAGCTTTATTAATAAAGAGCACCCTGACTTTACTAAAGAAGAAGCAAAAAAGCTTAACCGAAAACGTGGCCTGACATACTTATTTATGCTATTGGGTATTGCGACTATAATATTGTCTCAGGTACTGAGTTAATGCTCATATTAAGACAAAAGAATGCAAACATTGTTATATCAAGAAAGAAATAAGGCCAAATATCATCATGCTGAACTTGAAATGATTGTAAAAGGAACATAATGAGACAAAGTAGTAAAAATAAATGCCAGCACCTAATAACTAAGCGTTCTGGCTGGTTGAAAACCTGAGTCTGAACGCAGTGTTGCCGACAAGCGTTTTTAATTTCTTTTAGTCGGGTCAAAGCCGTACATAAATTCATTCAATTGACCATTTGAGCTTTCAAGTTCCACTATGTCCATTAGTTCTTCAAAATAACTACAAATTCGTTCCCTATCTTCAGTATCTAAGTTCAAGTAAACGTCTGAGAATCTTTGAAGACCAACACCTATTTTTTCGTGATATTTTTTTGCTGTAGGATTTTCATTTTGGGCTACCTTTTCAAAGTCTAACGCTGCCTTATTTATTTTTTCGGTTAGAATCGGTTTCAATGCAGGATCTCCAATTCCTGGATAAAAAAGTTTCTCGTCTTCTACGAATTTTTCTTTGGCTTTAAATTCTTCAAACTTGTCCATACTGTTTACAGGTGTTTTCATTTATTCTTGTCCACAAGAAATTAGTGTCAATAAGATTAGTGTTAATTGTATTAGATTCTTCATTTTGTAATGGTTACCAACGGATTGGCTATTTCGGAGTGACCATGCCACCATTATCGGTCAAACTGTGCCACTTTGAGAGAAGTTGCAATGATAGTAATTTTTTACTCAGTTTTTAAAATTCCCTTTCTCAATGACTCACCTTTTAAGTCAATCCGGTGTGATGAGTTGACGATTCTATCCAGTATTGCATCAGCTATTGTTCCTTCCCCGATAATATCATACCAGACCGATACTGGTATTTGCGAAGAAACAATAGTAGATGCCTGATTATAGCGATCATCAATAATATCCATCAGAGCTTCTCTGGACTGATTATCGAAGGCCTGTAAGCCAAAGTCATCCAGTATTAGAACATCTGCTCTGGTCAGCTTTTTAAGCTCTTTCAGATAAGTACCATCAACCTTAGCCAGTTTAAGCCTGGTGAACAATCGTGCTGTGATTGTATAGATGACCTTTTTACCGTTAACGCATGCATGATGACCTAAGGCCTGTGCCAGGTAGCTTTTACCTACACCTGAAGCCCCTGTAATGATGATGTTTTCCTTTTTCTTCAGGAAGTCTAGCGTTGCCAGACGGGAGAACATGTTCTTATCCAGGTTACGATGATGGGCATAGTTAACATCAGCTACCGATGCATTCTGACGAAACGAAGCTTGTTTAATCAGACGTTCAATCTTTTGATTATACCGTTGTTCCCACTCATGGTCGGTTAACAAGGCCAGATATTCATCGGGTGTCACTCCGTTAAACTGGTTGTTTTTAATATTCTGCAAATGCAACTCTGCCATGGCTCCCAGGCGCATTTGTTTGAGTTTTTCAATTGTTTGATTGTTATTCATGTGATATAATTTAATGATAGTTAGCTGCTCCCCTAAGGTTGGTGTGAGTCGGGATATGTGATTTAAACAGATTGGTTTGCTGATTATCTTGCTCCATCTTATCGATGTTATTTTTCAGCATGTTCTTTAAGCGATTATAAGAGTAGGTTCCGGCTTCAATGGCTATTTTACAAGCATTGTTTAAGCGTTCGGAGCCATATGTGCGATGAAGCTGGATAATACCCATAGAACGCTTGTAAGCCGTTTCCGGATAATCACCTTGCATCAATACGCCATCGATAAATTCCTGCACATGCGTACCGTGCTTAGCTGCTTTTTTCTTAAAATAATCGGGGCTCCATTCTGAGTAGGCCTGGTGAGAACTACTCAGGTGGCTCTTGTTGGTAATGTAAATCCCTCTAGCCGGATTGCGTTTATGAAGGGCAATACGTTCGTGATTGTAATAGACTTCGACTGTTGAACGTGTATAATGAATCTGTGTAGCTTTACCAATGTAACGATAAGGAACGCTGTAATAACTCTCGTCCGGTGAGAAGTAAACGTATCCCATCTTTTGAACCTTGGCTCGTTTATAATCCTTGAGTTCATAGGGACTATTCGGTAAAGGCTTTAAATAACCACGTTCAACGGATTGAAACAGCTCTTTACGACTATGGTCTTTGCGTTGAAACAACAGGTCGTTGTAATGCTCAAGAAGCTTCCAAATCTCCTTGTTCAGATCTTCTAAACAGAAGAATGTCATCTCACGAAGCGGATAGTATATGCGCTGATAGGCTAGTTGAACAGCGTTCTCGACCAATGCTTTATCCTGAGGTGAGTATGTGCGTGTTGGGTTGACTGCACAGTTATAATGCCGCGCAAAGTCCTTGAGCGAGCGATTCACCACCGGTTCATACTTGCTGGCTCTTGACACGGCTGACTTTAGGTTATCGGATACAATAGCCTTAGGAACGCCACCATAAAAGCTTAATGCATTGCCAAGACTGTGAATCAGGTCTTCTCGCTTCTGGCTAAAGCTGGCTTCAACATAAGTGTATTGGCTGTGGGGCAAGATGCATACGAAAACTTCCACAGGTATCTGTTCTCCGGTCTCTCGATCAGTGATGTATAGATGTTTGCCGCAGTAATCAATATAGGCTTCTTTACCCGCTTCATGATTAAGTTTCATCGAGCCTTTTACCTTGTGATATTTACGCCGGTAGTGCTCCATAAACTGAGTATAACTGTAGAGGTTCTTTGCCTGTTCTTTATACTCGTTGTAATGAAACTGAAAGGTAAAGCCAGGATGATGAACACATTGATTGATGTGCTCCAGAAAAGTCATCAGCTCATCATAACGCTCATTGTTAATGGTTGTGTAGGACGTGAAAAGCTCCTTCAATACAGAGGTATCCATTGTTAGAAGCTCTTTAACGGTGTAATCACAAGCCTTTATCAGCTTGATGTAATGATTGACCGTATTGCGTGAGATCGCTAGTGTATTACCAATCTCACGGTTGCTTAGACCGTCAATATGAAGTGTCAGTATTTGTTTTATATCCATCGGATCAAGTGTGTTGGCCATATCGCTAATTTATTTTAGCGTGATATAGCAGGTTTTACTTGATCTCTCAAAATCGCACAAATCAAACCGTGATGTGTGGCACAAATCGAACCGTTAAATCATCAGTTCATGACCAAAAGTGGCACAGTTTGAACCGAGATCACTGGCACAAATCAGGCCGATAATACTGGCACAAACCGAACCGAAATAACCACGGATGGCGGTATGAAGCGTTGGCTTGTGTTGCGCCTGCGGCAAGCCTATGCTTTATGAGCCATTATTGTGCTTTGTTATTTTTCTACTTGCTTCTTTAGTTCAGAAAATTGTGTTTTGTGCACTGAATAAATTACAGATACATCAAGAAGACTTATGAAGT
>JAKSBD010000572.1 GCA_022361295.1 Bacteroidales bacterium | reverse complement strand
TTATATTGATACTATTGTTGCTGCTGAAACAACAACACAATTCAAGGCTTTTACATTAAGTCAGGTTAAACTTCTTGATACTTTAGACTCTGAAAAAGAACGTGCCTTTGAAGGTTATATGGATGACATGCAGTTGTATAACTATGCAATGTCAGAGGTGGAAGTTGCCGGTTTGGCGACAGAAGGTGATATACCTTTGTATGTTACTCTAGGTGAAGATGTTGAATTTAAACGCAACTCAGCTCCACTTCCACTGGTCGGCGATATTCTTGATGATGGTAAGCCCGGTACGGCAACTCTAGAATGGAGTGTTTCGGTTGGTGATGAGAGCAAAGTTTCGTTTGAACCGGATGGTCAAACTGCAACAAATGTAACATTCTCTTCTGACGGGGTTTATACTATTCGTTTGACTGCTGATAATACTGAAAGCGGCGGCTCAGAACAGGTATATGATGAAATCGTTGTAACAGTAACCAATCCGACATGTCAGCATGCAATTGATGATGGCAGAAGGATTTTAACTGACCTTAATAGCGATTGCTATGTTAATATTAAAGATTTTGCAATATTAGCTGCTGACTGGCTGAAATGCAATGACCCTGAGGGTGATGATTGCGAATGGCCCTGGTGATTTAAAATTTTTATCATATAATGCGGGAGAGTGTAGCTTTGAGACTGTGCTCTTCCAATCTTTTTATTCCGCCATGATTAATGTGCTTAAGCCAAAAAATATAAAAAAACAGAGATGTTAGTAAAAATACAGAACTTTATCCCCGGTTGCCTGCTTTTGATTTTTTTTATGAATCTAACAGCAATGCTTCAGGCACAAAAGCCAAACATATTGTTTATCTTTTCTGATGATCACAGATACGATTTATTAGGTGTGGTTAATCCTGATATTTATACTCCGGAGATGGACTTGTTAGTCAAAAGCGGAATATATTTCAGAAATGCATTTGTTACTACTGCTATTTGCAGCCCTAGTCGGGCATCTACTATGACCGGACATTACGGGTCAACAAATGGCGTTACATCATTATCGCAGCATATACATGAAGGGGAAAAGTCTTTTGCTCATTATCTTTGTGAAGTAGGATATCGAACCTCTTTAATTGGTAAATGGCATGTTAACAATACACCGGAAGATATGGGCTTTCAGCAATGGGCGTATTTCAAATCCAATGGCTCGTGGTTCAATCGTAAGATCCATTCGAATATTCCAGGTGTTAGCGATATAGTTAATACTTTTGTCGAAAAATATAATGCAGATCGGGCGATTGACTATATTGCCGACCATGTAGCAAATTACAAGGGTAAACCTTTTGTTATGTGGCTTTGTAATCAGGTACCGCATGTTGATGGTGGCTTAAAATATCGCCCTTCTAAAAAATCCCTGGCCAGGTATGATGCATCAGATATGCCTGTACCTGGTAACTGGTCAGATGGTCTAAGTGACAAACCGACTTATTTACAAACTTCGGTCTCGTTGACCAAAAGTGCGAAGCAGAATTATGGTGGTACAGGTGGTTATACTAATATGGAGCCTGGTGTTCGTAATGAGTATCTGGGTCAAGATAATGTACAGAACCATAATCGTGAGTATTATGCGAGCATAACCGACTGGGACCGGGAAATGGGTCGAGTTATTAAACGTTTAGAGGACCCGGATGGCGATGGAGATATTTCTGACTCCATTATGGGCAATACCTGGATAATTTTTATGGGCGATAACGGCTGGTTCACAGGCCATCATAAGTTTACCAGTAAGGTTTTGGCTTATGAAGAATCTATGCGGGTTCCGATGTTTGTCAGGCCGCCGTTGAATGTAGATGGGAGTTCAGGCATACATCCCAGATTTGAAGATAATCTGGTAATAAATATTGATCTTACTCAGTTGATACTTGCGATTGCATATATTTCTATTCCGGATAATTTGCACGGTATGAATCTGAAAAAACTGATTGAAGATGAAAATACAGACTGGCGTGATTGTGTGTATTATGAAGCTCCCGAAAAGGAACTTGGCGGGAATATTCATGATTCAATTCGTACCGGTAATTACAAGTATATTGTAACTTATTCCGATAAGATAGGTGGCCAGGTAGAGTTTGAAGAGCTTTATGATCTTCAAACAGATTCGTTGGAAATTAAAAATATTGTTGATGAGCCTGCTTATAAACAGGTAAAATATGATATGCAGCAAAAGCTGAAGGCTGAACGTGGAAGAATTAGAACTAGAGAATGAAGCTATGTAAGTATTATAGATGCTTTTAGGAAGAAATTAAATGAATAAATATTTGGTTAAATGTTGTCTAGTATTATGCGTATTGAGTACATTAGTTTTGGCAGGCTATCCGGTTGTGCGTCCGGAAAGAAAAATACCGGCTCCGGATAAGGGTAGTTATAGAATTCTGCCGGAAAAAGATAAGCAGGTAGTTTGGGGTCTGGGTTTCGAGATACAGTCTGATTCGATCGCTTCAGGGAATGAAGGATTGCCGGAAGCCCGAACCAGTGTGCCGCATGATCTTGTACCGTCTGAGCGTAAAAGACTAGCTGATGAGATGCTCCGGGGTTTTCGCT
>JAKSBD010000544.1 GCA_022361295.1 Bacteroidales bacterium | reverse complement strand
ATGCCTCACACAAAAACTATCGTGGTTTATGCCTTGCCTAAACGCAAATATTCTGTCAGTATTTAAGTCGTGCTTTGAAATAAAAATTGGTATCAAAGCACAAGAGCAATCAAAAGCCTTTTTAATTAAAATCATAATCTCATTTCAATACCTACAACTAAGCCCTGGTTTACCATTGGAAAAAAATGACAACTACCATCAAACGTTTTTACTCTGTTATGAATATTTGCAATGCCCATCCCTTTTCGAAAAGACATATCCTGCAGATCGATTTGACCATTACCATTATCTTCAAAAAGAATATACAAGTAGTCATCAACAACAAATATGAAAATATCAGCACGTGTCGCCTTTCCGTGTTTTAAGGAGTTTGAAATTAGCTCAGTCACAATCCGGTATGCGGCCAGCTCCAATTTAGAAGGCAATTCATTGACCAAAGAAGAGGAATGAATATTGACATTAATCTGACCGCTGTCATCATATATCTGTTTCATATTATTAAGTCCTCCAATCAAGCCAATTTTCTCCAGTTGCGGGGGTCTGATCTGTCGCGCAATTATTCGTACTTCCTGTGCAGTATCTTTAATAATCTTATCAACCTTATCTATAAGTTCATTTTCTAAATTTTTCTTCTTAACTAAATTGAGGTAAATACTTGCAGCGGATAAGTTTGAGCCGATTGAATCATGAAGCTCCATTGAAAAAAAACTCTTTTGCTTTTCTTCAGCATTCCAAATCGCTTCCATAATCTCTTTGTTTCGTTCTTTTTCTTGCGTACAATCTATTGACACACCTCTTATTCCAATGAGCAGTTTATTATCAAACAATGGTTTACCTGCCGATTTTAAATAGGTCTTTTTATTTCCTTTATTAAGGAAAACTTCTAAGTCATTGAATTCAACCGGTGTTTGACTGTAAGTGGAGATTAAATCATAAAGTTTGGAATGCTGCTCTTTATGAAACAATTTGTTAATTGATTGTCCAATAAGCTCTTTATCTCTATGTTCAGAATAACGAGAGACAGTTGGGGAGATATACTTTATATTCCCTTTCAGGTCTATCTCCCAAATGACACCAGACAGGTGTTCCACTATTTCTTTATACTTAATATCAGATTCTATAAGCTGTTTTGTTCTTTTAACGACCAATGACTCAAGGTTATTCTTGTAATTTAGCAAGGCCTTCCTTACCTTCTTCTCTTCGGTTATATCTCTTTTGACGCCTACAAAAAACTCAATACGGTTATCAATAAAGACAGGGCTGATTTTGGCATCTTCATAAAACAGGCTTCCATCTTTTTTTTGATTGATAAACTCTCCTTCCCATATTTTACCGGCTTTAATAGTCGTCCATAAATCACTGTAAACAGAGGTATCTACTTGTCCTGATTTTAATATACCTGGCGAATGGCCAAGCACCTCTGAAGGGCTGTATCCGGTGATTTCAAAAAAGTATTTGTTGGCATACTCAATTTTCCCCGCCTTATTGGTAATAACAATAGATACGGGGCTTTGCTCTACAGCAACCTTTAACTTCTCAACGGTTTCAATTGATTCAGTAATATCCTTTATAACGATAGTTGTTCCGTCAGGCAAATCAAGCTGCCTGCGACGCTTAGTTATACTGACATGATACACCTTCTTGTCCCGGGAAAATGTAAACTCAACCGAATCATCCTGAATGCTACTTTTTTTCAGTGCCGATCCGAACTTATCATGCAAGTCTTTTTCAATTATTTGCGTATAATGCTTCCCTCTCAGATCATTAATTGTTTCGCCAAAAAGACCAATTTTAAACGGGCCTATATAATCTTCAAAGCAATTATTGTCATCTAAAGAATAAACGAAATCGTCAATAGACACTATGGTACTGGATATGATACTTTCTCTTTTAAGTGCCTCGTTAGTTAGCTCCTTGGCTATTTTCTCTTTTTGCCTGCTTTGCTTTATTGATTCCTTATCAGACAGCTGACCACAAATGATGTTGGCAATGGATTTCAGAAAGCTAATTATAGTGTCAATTTTCTCTTTTGAAAACACCTTTATTTCATCAATAGCCTGCAAATAGTCGTCTTCTATAAACCCATACCGTTTGGCATTTTGCTTAAAAAATTCTGTTGATGGCTTTTTCATAAAGAACTGTCCGGTAAACAGGTTGGCTATCAACTGTCCCTTATACCTGATAGGCACTGCTACATCAACCAGCCCATTTAAGCACTGATAAATTGCATAGCCTTCGCCCTCCATCATTTTTTGCGATAAATAGGCATCACTAATCTGGCAATTAGCATTTGAAATATTACACTTGCGATGAAACTCGGTACATGCCTTCTGCCAGCCGGCCCCTATAAACGAACCATTGTTATTGAGCATTATTTCTCCATCGGGCATTATAAGCGAAACAGGTACTCCGGATAGTTTATTGAAGCTTTCAAATAAGCTTTGTAAGTGGTCAATATTAAGAATCGTTTTTAGCATGTTTAACAATTTGTGTTAAGGTTTATAAATGAGGGTATTTTGTATTTTCGTTTTAAGCTACCTATCTTTTTACCACTGAAGACACTGAATAACACGGAAATATTTCCTTTATACCTTCTGTGTAATTCTGT
>JAKSBD010000552.1 GCA_022361295.1 Bacteroidales bacterium | reverse complement strand
GGATATGAAAATCTGCCTGATTCGACCTGGTACATGAGTAAACTGGGTACTGTGCTGGCCGATAAAAAAGTAGCAGAAAATATTAGTTACGCGCTCGTTTGGCGTAATGATCCATTAAAGCACTTCTTTTTTCCATACCCTGAACACCCTTCAGCTCCATATGCTAAGGAAATGCTGGAGCGGGACAATATTTGGCTGTTAAATGATTTAACAGGGTTTAAGAAATCGATTAAGAAATAGAAGTAAGAAATAATAAAGGGAATGAAGCAAGAGATGTCATTTACGAGGCGATTGAATAAAATTAAAAAGAAGCATAGTAAGCTCTTATCAAAAAAGAATAAAGCACTGTTTAGTGAAAATGGCCTTTATACGCGTTACAAGAATCCGATTCTGACGCGCCGTCATGTGCCAATACATTGGCGATATGATTTAAATGAAGCCACTAATCCTTACCTGATGGAACGCATTGGATTTAATGCCACCTTTAACGCCGGAGCTATTAAATTGAATGGAAAATACCTTTTGGTTGTAAGGGTAGAGGGTAATGATCGTAAATCTTTCTTTGCCATTGCAGAAAGCGATAATGGGGTGGATGGATTTAGATTTTGGGATAGGCCAATTAGCATGCCACAGACCGATAAACCGGATACCAATGTGTACGATATGCGCTTAACACAGCATGATGATGGTTGGATATATGGTGTTTTTTGCACAGAGCGAAAAGATCCTGATGCACCGGAAGGAGATACGAGTAGTGCCATTGCCGCAGCAGCTATTGCGCGTACAAAAGACCTGAAAAACTGGGAGCGTTTACCGGATTTAGTTTCAACTAGCGGGCAGCAGCGAAATGTAGTAATGTTTCCTCATCTGATAAACGGACAGTATGCCTTTTATACACGTCCGCAAGATGGATTTATAGATACCGGCAAAGGCGGAGGTATTGGCTTTGGTTTATCAGAATCGATTGAAAAACCTGAAGTGAAAGAGGAAGTCATTGTAGACGCTAAAACCTATCATACTATTTATGAGGTGAAGAATGGCCTTGGGCCAGCACCCATTAGAACAAAAAAAGGCTGGTTACAACTGGCACATGGCGTTCGAAATACCGCTGCCGGTTTGCGTTACACTTTATATGTGTTTATGACTGACCTGGAGAAGCCATGGCTTGTTACGCACAAACCTAACGGACACTTCATTGCTCCTTTAAAAGACGAGAGGCTTGGGGATGTGTCAAACGTCGTTTTCTCCAATGGTTGGATTGCTGATGATAATGGAACGCTGTACATTTATTATGCATCATCGGATACCCGCATGCATGTTGCGACCACCACCATTGATCAATTGACAGATTATTGTATGAATACGCCTGAAGACCAGTTGCATTCGCATTTAAGCGTACAAACGATAAATGAATTGGTTGATAAGAATACGGAATATATGCATTTGTTGAAATAGAAAATAATTAGTGATTCTACAGTTCAGCAAATTAATGATTCAACATTTTACAATGTCAGATAAGGTTACATTAAAAGAAAAAATAGGCTACGGGTTTGGAGATGCCGCTTCATCTATGTTTTGGAAGATATTCTCCATCTTCTTACCAATATTTTATACCGATGTATTTGGTATCTCTGCCGCAGCCGTTGGAACAATGTTATTGGTAACGCGAATATGGGATACGGCAAATGATCCTTTAATGGGTGTTCTTTGTGATCGTACCAATACACGATGGGGTAAATTTCGTCCTTATTTATTATGGATTGCTGCTCCCTTTGGTATTGCAGGCTTATTAATGTTTACAACACCAGACTTTGGTTTAAGCGGGAAGCTCATTTATGCCTATATTACCTATACCTTAATGATGATGGTCTATACAGCCATCAATGTACCATATGCCAGTCTTTTAGGAGTAATGTCACCTGTGTCTGACGACAGAACAGCCTTTGCCTCGTACCGGATGGCTTTTGCTTTTGCCGGAAGTATTTTAGTTGTACTTATCTATCAGCCTTTGGTCGATGGTTTCAAAAATGTGTTTGCCGAAACAACCGCATATCAGTTAACCATGGTAGTTGTAGGTTGTATTGCCATTGGTATGTTTTTATTAACCTTCAGCTGGACAAAGGAGCGAATTTCGCCTCCTAAGGGACAGAAGAATAACCTAAAAGAAGATTTAAAAAACCTGGCAGGTAATATACCCTGGTTTGTTTTACTTGGAGCCGGAGTGGCTACATTAGTATTTAACTCAGTGCGCGATGGCGTTACGCTTTATTACTTCAAATATTTTATTAGCGATACGGTTGCATTGTCATGGACCAATGCGACCTTCACATTCAGTACCTTGTACCTGTTTTTAGGGCAAACAACAAATATGATTGGTGTTATAATGGCAAAGTCAGTTTCGTCATTATTAGGAAAGCGTAAAACCTTTATGTATGCCATGTTCTGTGCAGCTTTACTAAGTGGCATATTCTTTTTTACCGGTAAAAACAATTTATGGTTGATTTATACTCTTCAGGCACTGATAAGCTTTTGTGCAGGCATAGTTTTCCCATTATTATGGTCTATGTATGCTGATGCGGCTGATTACTCTGAGTGGAAAACCGGCAGACGTGCAACAGGTCTTGTTTTTTCAGCTTCCAGTATGTCGCAAAAACTGGGTTGGACAATAGGTGGGTCAATTACCCTTTGGCTATTGGCACTCTATGGATTTGAAGCTAATGTTGAGCAATCCTCCGAAACGATAAAAGGAATTAAATACATGATGAGTTTTGTTCCTGGAGGGGCTGCTCTGTTATCAGGCCTTATTATGATGTTATATAAACTGAATGACAGAAAAATGCTTCAGATAAATAGGGAGCTGGAACAACGAAGAGCCTCAGAATAACTAATTGCGAAACGAAAAACTATGCAGAAATTACCATTAATATTCAGTTTATTATTGCTGATAGCTTGTCAGCAACCCAAAAAAGAAACTATGAGTGTTCAGCTATTAAACAAGGGGTGGACTTATCAGGAAGTAGATGGTGAACACAGTGGAATAGCTACTGTGCCCGGAACCATTCATACCGATTTACTTAATAACGGGCAGATAGAAGATCCGTTTTATCGTAATAATGAAGCTGACTTGCAGTGGATTGATAAGAAAGACTGGATTTACCGGACAAGTTTTAATGTTGATGCAAAATCCTTGACTAATGATCGGGTGGAGTTACATTTTTATGGGCTTGATACTTATGCCGATATTTATATTAATGGTAAGTTGATTAAGGAGACTAATAATATGCACAGGGAGTGGTCGCTGGATGTGAAGGATTATATTCAGTCAGGTGAAAATCAATTGAAAGTTTACCTGCATTCACCAATAAAAAAAGGTCTGGAACTATATGATGCATCAGACTATTCTTATCCGGCAACAAATGATCAGTCTGAAAATGGAGGATTAGGTGATAAGAAGGTTTCTGTATTTACCCGCAAAGCCGGATATCATTATGGTTGGGATTGGGGACCGCGTTTTGTAACTTCAGGTATATGGCGGAATGTTGAGTTGCGTAGCTGGAACACCTTGCGCCTGGAATCAGTACATATTCGTCAGCCTCATGTTACTGCTGAGCTGGCGCAACTTATAGCGGATGTTAATATAGAATCGGAAGAAAAATCGACTGTTGATGTTTTTGTGCAGCATAATGATAAGGTATTAGCTGAAAGTAAACTTCAACTAAAAAAAGGTTTGAACGCTGTAGCTCTGCCATTCAAAATCAACAATCCTGAACTTTGGTGGAGCAATGGACTGGGAGATGCTAACCTTTATGATTTTGAGATAATCGTTAAAAAGAAGGACAATGTACTGGCTTCCTATTCAGTTACCACTGGTATACGCTCTGTTAAGCTGGTACGTGAGAAGGATGAAAATGGAGAATCATTCCTGTTTGAACTAAATGGAGTTCGTGTATTTGCAAAGGGGGCCAACTATATTCCCAATGACAGTTTCTTACCTCGTGTTACTAAAGAAGATTACAAAAAGGTGGTTGCCGATGCGGTTGATGCGAACATGAATATGCTGCGCATTTGGGGTGGTGGTATTTATGAGGACGACTATTTCTATGAGTTATGCGACCGCAATGGTATAATGGTGTGGCAGGACTTTATGTTTGCCTGTTCAATGTATCCGGGCGATGGAAAGATGCTTGAGAATATTAAACACGAGGCCATTGACAATGTCAAGCGTCTGCGTAATCACCCTTCAATTGTACTATGGTGTGGTAATAACGAAATAAATACAGCCTGGCACCACTACGAAGAAGGCGGATGGGGCTGGAAACAGCGATACACTAAAGATCAGCAGGAAGAAATCCAAAAGGCCTACCTTGATATTTTTCACAATGTTTTACCTCAGGTCGTTGATGAATATACCAATGGTATGGACTATTGGCCGTCATCACCACAGGCAGGTTATAACCCTGAGGAACATGCCGGCTATGAAACAACATCTGGAGATATGCATTACTGGGGTGTATGGCATGGTTTACATCCATTTAAAGACTTTGACAAATACAAGTCGCGCTTTATGAGTGAATACGGATTTCAGTCTTTTCCTGATTTTGAAACAGTTGCGACCTATGCCGAACCTGAGGATTATAATATTGAATCAGAAGTGATGGCAGCCCATCAACGTAGCGGGATTGGTAATTTACGCATTAAAGAATACATGAGCTGGTACTATAAGGTGCCCGATGATTTTGAACAGTTCTTATATATGAGTCAGGTATTGCAGGCACATGGAATGCGTATGGGTATTGAAGCACACCGTCGCGCTATGCCATACTGCATGGGTTCATTATACTGGCAGATTAATGACTGCTGGCCGGTTGCCAGCTGGAGCAGTACTGACTACTACCATAAATGGAAGGCCATGCATTATGCGGTGCGTGAGGCTTTTAAGCCTGTAATGATAAGTGCAGTCAATGCAGAAGATAAGGTAGAGTTGTATGTGGTATCTGACTTACTCGAAGATAAGAAAGCTTCATTAGAAATGGAGATAATAGACTTTAGGGGTAATGTTATCTACGAAGAATCAAGAGATATTACCATAAAAGCCAATACCGATCCTGAAATCAATCAGCTCAATATTAGTGCAGAAGTACTAGCCGGTGAATAACCGGCCCCTCT
>JAKSBD010000217.1 GCA_022361295.1 Bacteroidales bacterium | reverse complement strand
GTCAAAAATCAAGATTGGGATTAACGGGTTTGGCCGTATCGGACGTTTCGTTTTCCGTCAGGCTGTAGCTAAAGGAACTGTTCAAGTTGTTGCTATCAACGATTTGATCGATGTAGATTACATGGCTTACATGTTGAAGTACGATTCAACTCACGGTCGTTTCGACGGTACTGTTGAAGTAAAAGACGGTAAATTAATTGTAAACGGTGACGAAATCCGCGTTACTGCTGAAAGAAACCCTGCTGACATTGCATGGGGTGCTGTTGGCGCTGACTATGTAGTTGAGTCAACTGGTCTTTTCCTAACAAAAGAAAAAGCACAAGGTCACATCGACGCTGGTGCTAAGAAAGTTGTTATGTCTGCTCCTTCTAAGGACGACACTCCAATGTTTGTAATGGGTGTTAACAACAAAAAGTACACTAACGATATGACTTTCGTGTCAAACGCTTCTTGTACTACTAACTGTTTAGCTCCTATCGCTAAAGTATTAAACGACAAGTTCGGTATTGTTGATGGTTTAATGACAACTGTTCACGCAACTACTGCAACTCAAAAAACTGTTGACGGTCCTTCAATGAAAGACTGGAGAGGTGGACGTGGTGCTGGTCAGAACATCATCCCTTCATCAACTGGTGCTGCTAAAGCTGTAGGTAAAGTAATTCCTGAGTTGAATGGTAAGTTAACTGGTATGGCTTTCCGCGTACCAACTCCTGATGTATCAGTTGTTGACTTAACTGTAAACTTAGAAAAAGGTGCTTCTTACGATGAGATTTGCGCAGCAATGAAAGAAGCTTCTGAAGGCGAATTAAAAGGTATCTTAGGATACACTGAAGACGCTGTTGTTTCTAACGATTTCATCGGTGAAACTCAAACTTCAGTATTCGACGCTAAAGCAGGTATCGCTTTAACTGACAAATTTGTAAAAGTTGTTTCATGGTATGACAACGAAATGGGTTACTCAGCTAAAGTATGTGAATTGATCGAGTACATGGAATCAGTAAAATAATTGATTCCCTCAATCATATTAAAAGGCTTCCCAACGGAAGCCTTTTTTTGTATACAGACTTTTGCTAACCATCCGTTATTCACAGTATAAACCTAATCTGCACAACCCACTTAGCAATGTTGTACACATCTATACATATTGATGAAGAATAATCAGAGGATAATTTTATAGAAATAAACAAAACAGGTTTCAATAGCATCTGGACGAGTTCTATCCGTTTAAGTTCCCTAACCCAAAAGTGAAAATTTAAAAATTGTCCTACTTATTAATAAACCTTCAACAACTATTGAGAACCTGCTTTAATTCTTTATGAAGTAATTGGTGGTTTGGCATAACTACATTGTAGTATAACCGATGCCACAACTCTTGTCAATACTTTTCCGCAAAAAAAGACTATTTATTGATCATTTTTTGTGAGTAATATCAGTAGCATCAATAAAAAGCTATTTTATCGTAACTCTATATAGTCAATTTGAAGTTGAAAGGATTCTTGCTTTTTATTGGCAATTAAAAAAGCAAGTTCTTCCATCCTAATTTTAGGGTAGTTGGCCATAGCCAGTTTTCGGCCTCTGAATGAAGGATAAAATGCAGCCAGATCCAGTTCAATCTTTTCCCACTGCCCGGAGGTATTGAAATAAGTAATGTAAGAATGAGCATCGTAAGTATCCGTTTTAACCCTTAGCTGATAACGCTTTCCATCTCCTTTAACCTTAATAATTATTTTTTGATACGGTGTTACATTCACTGGTGCAAATCTTTTACGTAATGAAGAAAATCCACCATTATTTTCCAGGGATATATAACCCGAAAACACACCATGTCCATCTTCAGTAATACTAATATTACCCTGTGATAATCCCCCCATAACGCCATCATTCACAATGGTCCAGGCAGATAAATCATCATTCTTATTAAAATCATGAAGTATTTTAGGTGTCGATGCAATCATAACCAGCGAAAAAAAGATAAGGTAATACATAATCAGACTCTCCGGATTTGCAAGTCACGATTTTCAGCAAAGTATTCAGTGATGGCTTTTTCGCGATACTCAAAAATTTGCTTCAAACGATCCTTTACGATTAACTGATTTCCTAAACGACCAATTAGCCCAAACGGTAATTGATAACTGACAGTATCAATCATTTCCACACCCTGACTACTTTCAGTCAATCGATGCAAATGATGCCACATCCTATATGGCCCAACACGTTGTTCATCAACAAAGTACTCTCCATGCTTAATATGTGTAATTTCTGTAATCCATTCTGTATGGTAAAAAGGCAGTGGTTTAACACGGTAGTGGATAATCATCCCTTCATACATTTGCGACGGTAAATCGGGAGTTAAAATATCAAAGCCCATCGAAGGCGGGGTGATTTTACTCAAATTGGTTGGTGTAGCAATGAAATTCCACACATCTTGCAAAGATGATTCTATAAACTGACGTCGCTGATACTGATAAAATGCCATTGTTACTTTTTTAAGTGTCTCACAGCCCTTCAATCACAGACTTACAACAAACTTAAGTCACTGAGCTGTTTATTAAAGAAACTTGAAAAAAGTACTTTTGTTTAAATATCAATCGAATAGTCGAAACAATTAATATTCGTCATTCATAACGTAGTGATTCAATAGGATCCAATTTTGAAGCTTTAACAGCCGGCATCAGTCCCGATACAAGACCAACAATCAAGCAAACAACCACACCAAGAATTACCCAATTCCAAGGTACAATAAAATCAGACTGCAAAGCCATAGACATCAGGTTGCCCACTAAAATACCAAGAATAATACCCACTAGTCCTCCCAATTGTCCAATGATAATAGATTCGAATAAAAACTGATTACGAATAGCTTTACTACTTGCCCCAATGGCTTTTCGAATACCTATTTCGCGTGTTCGCTCAGCCACTGCAACCAGCATAATATTCATCAGACCAATTGCTGCCCCCAGCAATGTAATTAAACCAATTACGGAGGCGATCATTGTGACCTGCCCGGTACTCTCGATTAACAGGCGAGAAAGGTTATCACTTTTATTAACATTGAAATTATCCTCATCATGAACTGTTAAACGACGGATAACCCGAAATAAGCCTGTTGCTTCAGAAATAGCTACATCGACCTGCTGGCTGTCATTTGCTTTAACAACAATTTTATAAGACATATTAGGCCGGCTAAACACCTGGCGCACATTGGTAATGGGCAGGAGAAGAATATTATCACTTTGGGAACCAAAGCCAGCTCCCTTTTCCTCTAACACTCCTATTACACGATACTTGGCACCTCCTGATACAATTACCTTATCAACCGGGTTTTGATTATTGGGAAAAACCTTTTTAGCCAATGCACTTCCCAAAACTGCCACATACCTGTTATCTTTTATTTCCTGCTGAGTAAAATTACGTCCCCGTATAATTGTATGCCCCTCAACATCCATAAAATTCTCGTCAACACCAATCACCATCACATTGGGATTCGATTTATCAGACTCATGCTTAACAGTAGCAGCACCTGTTGCAATATGGGAAACGGCAACAACGGCAGGAAAATCAAATTCATCCTTAAACTGCATGGCTTCCCTGAACGTGATTGAACCATATCGTTTATTGCGTAATTCGCGTTTACCAATCTGCACATTTATACCCCTGTTTTCGATGGTAAATGAGTTGGCGCCCATTCCTGTAAATTTATTGCTTATTGTTGCCTGAATAGAAGAAATAGCGGTCAATATCCCTATTAAAGCTGTTAGCCCGATACCAATAATCAGAATCGTTAAAATGGTTCTTAACAAGTTTGTTCGGATAGAACCAAGGGCAATACGAAGGTTTTCATAAATTAATGTCAACTTCATGGTGGCAGATTCGGCTTTAATTAAATTGAGCCATCAAGTTAATAAAAGAATTTACATCCTCTGCCAAAATTGTCAACCAAAAGCCATTTGAACTGTTACAAAACATGGCAATAACTATGTAGTTTTTTAGTAAGTTTGTTGTCCTTATAATTCGTTAGTAAATCGTAACTAATAATATTAAACCGATAGTAATATGGCTTTTGATATTGAAATGATTAAAAAGGTGTATAGTGAGCTACCTGGTAAAGTTGAAAAAACTCGCCAAATGCTTAACAAACCTCTTACTTTAACTGAAAAAATATTGTATGCCCACCTTGCTGATAATCTGCCGGCAAGCGCTTATGAACGAGGTGCATCATATGTAAACTTTAACCCCGACAGAGTTGCCATGCAGGATGCAACTGCACAGATGGCATTGTTACAGTTTATGCAGGCCGGTAAATCGAAAGCTGCTGTACCTTCAACTGTCCACGCTGATCACCTTATACAGGCAAAAGTAGGTGCTGATAAAGATTTGGCAACAGCTGAAGTTACCAACAAGGAGGTTTACGACTTTTTAAGTTCAGTTTCAAACAAATATGGTATTGGTTTCTGGAAACCCGGAGCTGGTATTATTCACCAGGTAGTGCTTGAAAACTATGCGTTCCCGGGCGGCATGATGATCGGAACAGATTCGCACACTGTTAATGCCGGTGGATTAGGCATGATAGCCATTGGTGTGGGTGGTGCTGATGCGGTTGATGTAATGGCCGGCATGCCATGGGAATTAAAATTTCCAAAACTTATTGGTGTTAAACTAACAGGAAAATTAAATGGCTGGACAGCTCCTAAAGACATCATTTTAAAGGTAGCCGGCTTATTGACAGTGAAAGGTGGAACAGGATGCATTGTTGAGTACTTTGGTGATGGTGCCGAGTCATTAAGCTGTACCGGAAAAGGAACCATCTGTAACATGGGTGCAGAAATTGGTGCTACAACATCTACATTTGGTTATGATGCGTCTATGGCCCGCTATCTAGAAGCCACTGGTCGTGCTGATGTTGCTTCAGCTGCCAATGTAGTAAAAGAGCACCTAACAGCCGATACTGAGGTATATGCTAATCCTGAGAAATATTTCGACCAGGTAATTGAAATAAATTTAGATACACTTGAGCCTCATTTAAATGGTCCGTTTACTCCAGATAAAGCTACACCTATTTCAAAAATGCGTGAAGAAGCGCAAAAGAATGGCTGGCCTTTAAAAGTAGAAGTAGGACTAATTGGTTCATGTACCAACTCTTCATATGAGGATATTTCAAAGGCAGCGTCTATTGCCAAGCAGGCTGCAGAGAAAAATCTAAAGGCTGCAGGTGAGTTTAAAATAACACCTGGTTCGGAACAGGTGCGTTACACTATTGAGCGCGATGGTTTAATTGACACATTTAACCAGATGGGTGGCGAAGTATACGCCAATGCCTGCGGACCATGTATTGGAATGTGGGATCGCGTTGGTGCTGAAAAACAAGAAAAAAATACCATTGTACACTCGTTTAACCGCAACTTTGCCAAGCGTGCCGATGGAAATCCTAACACCTTTGCATTTGTTGGTTCTCCTGAATTAGTAACAGCATTAGCTATTGCAGGGGATCTTGGTTTTAACCCAATTACTGATACTCTTAAAAACGAAAAGGGAGAAGATGTAAAACTGGATGAGCCAACAGGCTTTGAATTGCCGCCAAAAGGCTTTGACGTGGAAGACGCTGGATACCAGGCTCCGGCCCAAGATGGTTCTGGTATTGAAGTTGCTGTTAACCCGGAGAGCAAACGTCTGCAGTTATTAACTCCTTTCGCGCCATGGGACGGAAAGAATATAACCGGAGCCAAATTGCTGATTAAAGCAAAAGGGAAATGTACTACAGACCATATCTCAATGGCTGGCCCATGGTTGAAATTCCGCGGTCATCTGGATAATATCTCCAATAATATGCTGATTGGTGCGGTTAACTTCTTTAATGAAGAAACCAACAAGGTTAAAAGCCAGCTAAACGGTGAATATAATGAGGTACCGGTAACACAAAGAGGCTATAAAGCAGAAGGCATTCCTACAATTGTTGTGGGCGATCATAACTATGGAGAAGGATCATCACGGGAGCATGCTGCCATGGAACCTCGCCACATGGGTGTCAGAGCTGTTTTGGTGAAGAGTTTTGCCCGTATCCACGAAACGAACCTTAAAAAGCAAGGTATGCTTGGTTTAACCTTTGCCAATGAGGCCGATTATGATAAAATCATGGAAGATGATACGTTTAACTTCCTTGACCTGGATGCTTTTACACCTGGCAAACCATTGCAAATAGAGATCTTACACGCAGATGGTACCAAAGATGTAATTACCGCAAACCACTCATATAATGAACAGCAAATTGCATGGTTCAGAGCAGGTTCTGCATTAAATCTGATCAAAGAGCAGAATAAATAAAAAGTTATTGAAACAGAGATGTAAAGGCTGTCAATTTAGGCAGCCTTTATTTTTTTCGATTAATCAGGTAAACCCCCAATAATACAACTCCCATAAACAGCAGGTGATAAACGCTTATCATCTCGCCATCAAACAAGCCCCAGGAGATGGCAAAAATGGGTATTACATAGGTTACCGAAGAAGCAAAGACAGGTGATGCATAACCAATAAGTGTATTCATCATTAACATGGCTACGGCGGTGCCTACTATTCCCAAAAGAGCTAAAGCTGCCAGATGCCATTGCCAGTCGGTATTGACACCAACACTTTGCAAATCCGACATAAAAAAATAAAAAATAGCAGGTGGCCCTATAAAGAAAAATGACAGGGCGGTTATCTTCACCCCTGACAAATGCCCAAGGAATGACTTTACCACATTGATATTAAAGGCATAACAAATGGTTGCCAGCACAATAAAAAAAGCATAACTGTTTATATTACTCAGGGCTACATCTTTGCCAGAGGTAATCAAGCCTAAAGCCCCCAATAAGCCTAGTGAAATACCGATAATCTGTCGTCCTCTGATGTTTAGTTTAAAAAACAAGAGGCCTACTATCATTGTAAAAACTGGGGTGAGTGAGTTTAACATTCCAGCCAAAGCACTGTCAATGCGGGTCTGTGCTTTGGTAAAAAGAAAAGCAGGCAGAAAATTCCCTAAGAAACCAGCAATAAACAATGGTAAAAGGTCTTTTCGCTTAAGCTGTTTCAGGTATTTTATTGACAACGGTAAGAGAAACAGTGAGGCAAAACCTATACGCAAGGAAGCTGTTTGTACGCTGGTAAAGCTTTTTAAGCCAATCTTCATCAGAATAAATGAACTTCCCCAAATAAATGCAAGTAACAATAAAACAGAAAATTGAAACCACTTCTTTTCCCAAGGCATAAGCGAATTTTTCAGCGAAACTAATGTTTTTTTATTAATTAAATTGATATGACCCTAACTTATATCATACGCTTATTAGCTGTAATCTTCATATCTTTATTTCACATTCAATTCATACATTTATGCGTTCATATTCTATTGCCGCTTTGTTGCTGGCCATGCTGCTTTTAGTAAGCACACAAACAATTGCCCAGGATATTCTTAGTCCTGATGAACTACTTCAGCTTAAATCAAGCAGAACTGTTCAAATGCACCCTGATGGTTCAAAACTGATTTATACGGTTTATACTCCCCGTACCCCAAATGAGGCACCCGGAGGTTCACACCTTCAATACATGCTGGCCGATCTGGAAACGAACCAGAGCACGCCCCTGTTTGATGATGACACCAAAGCTTATTCTCCACAATGGAGTCATGATGGCAAACACCTGGCTTTCCGCAAACGGGCTGAAGGTGCATATCAGATCTTTGTCATTCCGGATGGACAAAACGAAGCGGTAAAAATAACCAATGAGAGTAATGGAGTTAACAGTTTCCAGTGGAATCCTGATGGTAAAGGCTTTGCTTACCTGTCAACGACACCAGCATCGGAGAAAGAAAAAGAGCTTAAAAAGCGAGGCTATGATTTTATCTACTACGAGGAGAACATCAAAAACGATAACCTCTTCCTGATTAAGATGGATGATAATTTCAAACAAACGGCCAGAACTCAGATTACTAAAGAAGTTAATGTGTGGGATTTTAATTTTGATCATACCGGCAGGCAGCTGGCCTATTCAGCAACCGGTTTAAAGCTGATTGACCAAAAGTATATGTTCCGCAAGATTCATATTTTCAACCTGGAGACAGGCAAGATAAAACGTGTTTTAAACAACATTGGTAAACTGGGCAACTATACATTTAGTCCCGATGGTTTGCACCTTACGTACACAGGCGCATTAAACATTAATGACCATGCTGTTAGCCAGGTTTACAATGTTACCATTGACAATGGTGAAACAGTTAACCTGACGCCCCAAAACTATAAAGGCCATATTAGCTGGAGCACCTGGAAGAATAATAAGGAAATTGTTTATCTGGCTCACGAAGGCGTTTATCCAAAGCTTTATACAATTGCTATTAAAAACAATAAGCGTCAACTTATTTTGGATGCAAAAACAGATGGAATCATTTTTAGCACTCCTGTTTTTTCGGCCGACTTTAAAACATTTGCCTTTAGTGGAAGTACATCTAAAGACATGTCAAATATCTATAAATGGAGCGAAAAAGGTGAACTGACAAAAATAACAGATGTCAACCCTGCCCTGTCACAAAACAAATTGGGTGACCAGGAAGTGATTAATTTCGAGGCACGTGACGGTTTGAATATTGAAGGCTTGTTAATGAAGCCGGTCGGTTATAAAACAGGTGAGAAATACCCGCTCATTGTCTATGTGCACGGAGGTCCCGAATCGCACCACTCCAACGGATGGCTGACGGGATACTCAACACCCGGACAAGTGATGGCCGGTAAAGGCTATTTGGTAGCTTATTTTAACTATCGTGCCAGCACAGGTTATGGCGTTGACTTTGCCATGGAAGGTTTTGAAGATCCTGCTGGTAAAGAGTTTGATGATTTAGCTGATGGTATTGATTACCTGGTTAAAAACTATGGTGCTGATAAAAATCGTGTCGGCATGGCTGGTGGTTCTTATGGCGGATATGCATCAGCATGGTTTGCAACGTACTATACCGACTACATTAAAGCCGCAGCGGTGTTTGTAGGCATCACCAACATCATCAGTAAAAAAGGCACAACGGATATTGCATATGAGGAATTGTATGTACACAGTGGTAAACCATTGGAAGAACAATGGGACATGAACCTGAAGCGCAGCCCGGTATATCATGCCCATAAAAGTAAAACAGCGACACTTATATACGGTGGAGCAGCAGATCCACGCATTCACCCATCGCAAAGTATGGAGCTGTATCGTCGTATGAAGATGAATGAGCATCCGGCGGTCAGATTGGTTCAGTATCCGGGTGAAGGTCATGGTAACCGAAAACAAGTGGGACGAATTGATGTGCTTTACCGTCAGATAAACTGGATGGATTGGTATGTAAAAGACCTTAAACCGCTGGATGGGCCAATGCCTCCGCTGGATGTTAGCGACCAGTACGGTTTGGATTGGAATTATTAATGAACAATTACCCCAATAACGTATTTATGTCAAGGGATGATTATTGATTGTTAAATAGTCATCCCTTGAAAATTATCCAACTAAAATGAAAACAGCACTTATAGCAGGCGCCACAGGTTTAATTGGTCGCAGTTTAATACAATTACTTCTTGAGAGTAATGAATATCAAAATGTAATTGCATTGGTTCGTAAACCATCTTTAGCTCCACATCCTAAGTTAGATGAACAAATAATTGACTTTAACCAGCTAAAGGAATTTTCTGTGGAAGGCAATGCTGACGATGTATATTGCTGCCTAGGCACCACCATTAAAACAGCAGGCAGCCAGGAAGCGTTTTCAAAAGTGGATTATTCTTATGTACTTGAGTTGGCTAAATGGGCACACAAGAACATGTGCAGGCATTTTTCGGTTGTCAGTTCAGTTGGTGCGAAAGTTAACACATCTAATTTCTACCTGAGAACAAAAGGTCAGATGGAACAAGCCATATCAGGCTTAACAATTCCTTCAGTACAAATTTTCAGACCTTCACTGCTATTAGGGCAACGCAATGAGTTTCGTCTGGCAGAAAAAGTTTCAGAGAAAGTCATGCTACTTTTCAATCCCTTACTAAAAGGGCGCCTCAGAAAATACAGAGCCATTCAGGCTTCAGATGTGGCAAAAGCAATGTACAATCAGGCTCAAAATAACAGGATTGGCATTAAGGTGTTTGAAGGAGCTGAAATTAGATAATCACAACTCCTCTAATACTTTTGTCAAAATCAATTACCCAATAGCCATAAAAAATTGTAACTGAGCCTCCCAAACAAAAAAGAAAGCCATTGCCACAAGCGAATCAATCCACCTGATTGAGAAAAAGGCTTTTTACCTGAGTGAGATTTAATAATAGTTCGTTAAGTTTTTGTAAATAATTGAATAATAGATTTTTAAACTAACTTACTTGTTTTGTTTAAAAGATTGGCTTTAAGCACCTTGTAAATCAGTCTTATGTCTATTGTCTAAAGTCTAACGATCTATTGATTTAAGCTACTATTTCGAAATGCCCATTTTTAACTTTTTACCTTTGATCTTCTCTTGCTTAAGCATCTGAAGCACTTTCTTGGTTTTTGTGCGTCGAACCGCTACAAAAGCACTATGATCCAACACATCAATCAGGCCCAGTTCATCTTTCTGTAGTTTTGCCTTTTTTAGGAATAATCCCACTATATCTACTTTGTTGACCTTATCTTTTTTACCACTGCCAATATAAAGGGTTTGCCATTCGGGCAATTCAGGCAAAGGCATATCATTGTCTAATTCTTCAAACAGAATATTATCAGATACAAATTCAGGCAACGCTTCTTCCTCTGCCATCACCAGGTAGGCAGTACCATCGGCATGCATACGCGCTGTTCGTCCATTACGATGAACAAAAGCGTCTTCCTTTGAAGGCAAGTGGTAATGAATAACATATTGAATGTCTGGAACATCCAATCCGCGCGAAGCCAGATCTGTAGTAATTAATAAATGATGGCTTCCGTTTCTAAACTTCAACAGGGCCCGCTCACGCTCTTCCTGCTTCATACCTCCATGAAACACATCGTGTTCAACTCCTTGCTGTTTTAAGTGATTACTGATTCTGTCGGCCGCATCACGGTGATTAACAAAAGCCAGCATTGGAGCATTACCCAAGTGACAAATCAAACGAACAAATACATCCAGCTTATCCTTTCCTTCTGCCCGCACAGCTTTCAATTCAAGTTTTTGGGGAAGATCTTCCTGATCAATAAAGTTGAGCTCTTCGGGATTATTCAACTGTGTAAAACCAGGTATATCC
>JAKSBD010000008.1 GCA_022361295.1 Bacteroidales bacterium | reverse complement strand
AAACTACTCCAAAACTATTTTCACTGTTTTGTGAAACGGCCCTTTGCGATGTGCCAAAAAGAAATCAAACATTTCACTTTTATCAGTCAATAAGGTAGTATCCTTACCTGTTACCATTTCAATTTTCTCAATCCTGTTCGTGTATTCCTTTATTTGTGCTTTTGACCAGGTATGACCAAATCCCATTAATATTGTCTCAATATTATCGCCTTTCCCACCCGATATCTCAATTAAAACCGTATCCTTAGCACCTTGATTATCCTGAGTATAATAGCAATAATAGGCTGTTTCACCGGTACGGTTCACAATATCCAGACGACCTGCAATATCACATGAATTTAAAAGCAGTAAGGATATTAGTAGTATGAAAAATAATTTGTTTAGATTCATAATATTGGGGGTTTAGGGAGACTTTAATATTCCTTTTATGCACCCATAGACTAAATAAAGCATTCAACCACCTCTCCTGAAATACACAGAAAAGGCAGTTAAACACCGTAAGCTTATTTCCCTTTTTTACTTTCCATTACCTGACACATCAAATAAGCCGTTGAAATTATTGGGCAGGTACACCTTATCTGCGGGGTTAGATGATATGGTTTGCATACCATCAATGTATTTTTGCGATATCATTATTTGACCTGCGGCCTCTTCATTAACTTTTTCTTTTAGCTTACCCAGGTAGGTACTCTCCGCCTCGGCCAGTATGCGCAGGGCATCGGCTTTGGCCTGGGCCCTGATAATGGTGGCATTGGCTTCGGCATTGGCACGGGTTAGTTCGGCTTCAGCCTCCCCTTGTGCTTCAGCCATTAAGGCACGTTTTTTACGCTCTGCTGTCATCTCCTGCATCATGGCTTCAGCCGTTTCACTGGAGTAGTTGATCTCCTGAATCTCCACACGTGTAAAAACAATACCCCACTTAGCTCCTGATTCGGCCAGCTGTGCTGCTATTTTAAGATTCAGGTTCTGACGTTCCGATAACAGCTGGTCGAGCTTGAGTTTACCTATATTGGCACGTAAGGCGTTAAGCCCGATATCGGCAACCGATTTAGGCAATATATCAATATCATACACAGCCTTTACCGGGTCAGTAATACGCCAATAGATGGATGCATTAGCGTCGATAGTAACATTGTCGAGGGTTTGACACTGGCGTGGTGGTGTGTCGGTCTGCTGCTCCGATAGTTCAATAAAATGCCCTCGCTTATTGGCCGCCCCATCCCACTCATAAACGGTTTTAAAACTTTCAATAAAAGGTATTTTAAAGTGAAGCCCTTCGCCCTGAACACGTGAGTGCTTACCAAAACGCTTTATTAAAACCACATGATTTTGAGGTACAGTATAAATTATTGCCATTGATTTATAATATTAGTTTGTTCGTTTTTGTATTAATGAGGTGTTGTAATAGTCAGCTATAATTCATTTATTTTACCTGATTCTATTTCCACAAATACCTCACGCGAACCTGTCTCACCATTGTATAAAGTATATTTAAAAATACACGATATCTGATTTGAAGTATACCAGCTTAATTCAATTGTATCAATTCTGGTATCTTCAGGTAAATCATTCAATGGTTGATCACTCTCCCATATCTCAATGCTTTCTTTAATATTCTTATTTTTAAAGGTTCCGTTAATATCTCCTGTAAATTGGATATAATTTGATGTACTAACAGCAATATAATTACGGGTTGGATAAAAATTGTGTTTTTTCTCAAATTTATACACCTCTTGGCCTGTTATAGAGTAACAAAAACAGCTATCTTTCTTACCTTCATTCCATTCAACAGGTTTTTTAGTAACCATGATTTTATCGTCATGCCACGGAATTATCTCGGAATAAAAATATGCTTGTGAGGGAAATGTCATACTTTCAAATCTCCTATTTGCTGACGAAAAATATAGGTTACTGGTTATAATTCTCTGACCCGTTTGATACTGACTCCCTTCGGCTATTCCCCATAAAATATATGCATGCTTATTATCGAAACTATATGGTGTTATCGTTCTAAATATTGATATTTCATGAGTAGAATTGACTCCGTATCCTTCATGCACTTCTACGACTAGATTATCTTCACTTTCCCATGATAGTAAGTTTACCTTATTCGATTTGTTGAATGCCTCCATACATAGCTTTTGGTTCAATCTACCATTAAAGTAAATATGATTAGTATCTACACCTAAGGCAGTTGATTCAAATTCTTTTTCAACTCCAAAAAGACCGTAGGCATCTAGTTGAAATTCAAATTCAGTCGTTGGTGTTTTATCGACTTTCGTATCTTCTTGTTCACAAGATAAAATTGAGATGGAAAATAATACAATAAATAAAAATTGATTCTTCATAATAAATTTAAAATATGTAATATAATATAATTAGCTATAACGTTTGGCTGAATGGTGTCGTGAGGGATTTTATCCTTAAAAAATTTCAAGGTTGAGCGGAGCCAAAGCGTTGTATTTGTTTTTATCTTTTCATTTCAGAAGCCAAATCAACCTTTGGCGCTGCTCGCCTAAGCGACGAAACAACCAAAACTAGTCGGCTCACTTATGCTTTATGAGCCATTATTGGCAGCTGGGTTTTATTTTTTTCCCCAAGTATCTCTACTGTCTTTTTCCTCCGCTTATCAGTAAATAGTTTCACCCAAGATAAAACTAATACATCATAGCCGCCTGATTTTGATTTCTCTTCATCTGTCAGTTGATACATAAAGATTTGTGGCCTAGAATCTTTTTCAATCCAAGGAATTACTGAATTATTGAAATACTCGGATTTTGATACAATCTTAGTTCCTGAACTTCCTGTTATGAATGCAACCTTTTTGTTCTTAAAGTCAAAAGTATCTCTTTGTTCTTCTAGGAGAGAATTTAAAAGTTTCACTTCATAATTATTTAAGATTGTTCGATTGTCAATTCCAAGACTGTCATATTTTTGGGCATATACCCCAACTGTCCAAAATAGTAATGATAGAAGGATTAGTGTTCTCATTTTTCACTCTAAATATTGTATTTCAAATTCTTTAGCACTGTTGACTTTTTTAGTACGATGTATTGCTTGCTGCCAACTTACTTATATCACCTCCCACTTCTTTACCAACTCAAAAAGAGCGATATATTCATTTATTAACCACTTATAAGCGTTTAACTTGTTAAACGTTTATAAACGATTATATACGATTCCACCTCTATATGCTTCTCCTGAGGTGGCTTATTTTCGTTAACCCCACTAAATTAAATATTTTGTTCAAACAATCACCACCACATTGATCAATTATATTAAACTATTGACCAATGGAAAGAATGTGTTAATACGGAAAGAATAATACATTATCAAATAGTTTATAGGACACTTACAAAACTCAAAATCATCAAACCCCAAACTAAACCAGCTCATGGCACTGTCAATAATAAATTACAATGTCGAAATAATCATCTCCCCAAACGGTCGTTTTAGAAAATAGACCAACTACATTCCGCTGCAATACCCCTTCCCTACTCAAAACGATAGTTTTGACAGCGCGATGGCCCGTCCAATTGGCGAGTCGGCGATAGAGTGAATGCCTGATTTTGTTATACTTCTTAAAAGGCGCTTGCGTTTGTCTTTGATAGAAGACCTTACTTTTATTAGAAGTATAGAAATCAGGCAGGGCGGGCTGAAGCATTAATTGGACTAGCCTTTTTGTTTCTTTTATGGCGATGATAAAAGAAAACCTGCCTGGTAAGGCATTAAAAAAACAAGGCCGGTATTGCTAGATCAATCACACCTTCCGCTGCAATAACATTCTACACAATTCCATTCCCGTCTGCAGCGGATTGACGGGCATGACGTATCCCAGGGCGCACTGCATTTACCCCTCTCTACGATGATATCAGACCTACCGCCCTTGATTGTCATTATTGGCTTTACCCTCTGAATCTCCCTTAAAAAGGAGACAAAAATGTGTTGATTAGCAAGCATTGATTTATGCTGAAATCCTAAAGAATACTCAATTCTCTAGGATTCCGAGGTATTGCCAGATCAATTCCCCCTTCCCCTACGGGACTTCCCCCGGTGGAAGATTTGATTGACAGCTTGGTAAATCACACATTCCGCTGCAAATGACATTCAACACAATTCCATTCACGGTTGCAGCGGATTGAAGGGCAAGGTATCCCAGGGCGTTGCTACGCTTTGCCCTGGGTTGTGATGCTTCAGACCTTCAGTCTGCTATGGACAGCTTGCCTATAAAAATCACGCACCAATAAAAACAGTGCTTCTCTACCTTCTGAGGTTTTATACCTTCCGGATTCCTGTCTTGTCTGTGCCTTCTGTACATTCTGGTTTCTGTGAAAATCTGTGTAATCCGTGGTTTCTGTCGTTTCTGGTTTCTGTGAAAATCTGTGTAATCCGTGGTTTCTGTCGTTTCTGGTTTCTGTGTAATTCTGTGTAATCCGTGGTTTTGTGTTATCTGCATTTTCTGTGTAATTCTGTGTAATCCGTGGTTTTGTGTTATCTGCCTTTTCCGCGTCAATCAGTGCAATCTGTGGTTTCTCTCTTTCCGCTGCAAATCACGACTTAACAACAATACCTAATTTCTCTAATAGCTGCGGCTCATCATCAAGCGCTATTTTAACGATGCTTAGGTAATCCATCACCCATTCGTTCAGGGCATCAAGCTTAGCGTCGCGGGCTTTAGTAGCACTTTGGGCGTCACCTTTTTCGCGCATAATGACTTCAGCATATGACGACACGTTTTTAACCTGGTTAAGCCCCTCGCGCAGTTGCTCTTCTGTGATATTATAACTGGCATAGGCGGCCAGCCATTTATCGTTTGACAGCAGGTTATTGTAAAAGTTACCTGTTCGTTTAAGCCATCCACTTAAGGTCCGTGGCTTTGACTTCCCCAATAAAAGGGTGGTTATCGCTGCCTGATCATCTTTAAGAGCAATACGACCTATGGCAACAAAGGTGTTGTAGCTTCTGTCTGCATTTTCCTTTTCGGTGTTGCGCTGGTCAAATGCAGCAACGACATCACCATGTTCTTTATCAAAAACAACGCAGGCTTGCTCTGCATCATCAAGGAGTTTTTTCCCTTCATTTAAACGCTCTGGAGTATAACCAAGTATGGCTACTTTCGACTGGATACGCTCATCATTAAGAGAGTTATTAATACGTAACTTACAGTGGTACAAAAACTCAGAAATTGTCATTGTGTATAAACTCATAAGGCATTGTATTTATGTGATTTATTAATATATTTTTGATTGTCCGCTTTTAAGCAATTAAGATTAACACAACTTGTTCCGCAGTGGCGGAAGAGACACAAAGACGCAGAATTACTTAGGAGTCTCTTTATAAAAATCTGCGACTGTTAAGCTCTTCAACGCCAATGCGGAGAAAAAACTACTGCTGTTGCTTACCAAACTGCTTTTGTACGGCCAATAAGCCCTCGTTGCTCAAAAAACTGCTGGTGCAGCCCTAAAAACCTTACGTGTAATAGACAAAACTGCTATTGCACCGGCAGAATTGACAATGCAGGCTTTACAGGTGTTGTTTTTTGCATTACATGCGCTGTTTTTTGTATTACATGAGGTTTTCTGTGCATTACATGAGCTGTTTTGTGTGTTACATGAGCATTTCTGTGCGCAACATTAGCTGTATGGTCTCTTACATGTGCTGTTCTTATTAGCGCAGAAGTTGTTTGACGGCTGCACAAGCATTTCTGCGTATTACAGGAGCAAATTTAGCTGCCACCATGCTGTTCGTTAATCAACCCTTATACTTCTGTCAGTTTATTGATATTCCGGTTTATTTATGTGGTTAAATTTATAACTACCTACCTCTTTTTGCCGAAAATAAACCTGGCAGGCCTATGTTCCTGCCAGGTTTTACAAGACCTAAACTGTTTCCGGCAAATTACGGCCTTGCATTTCATCAAATAAAGCAACTGCAAATGCTATAGCATTGATAAATAGCTACTAACTATAAACACTAATCATAATGTAAATCATAGGGATCCAATGATTCACTTTCATACCTAATTTGATGCTTTGTGAAATTTTCAACCAACCCGGTTTCTTCATTCGTTCTAATTGACAACCAGCGATATCCATAACCTGAATCCTCACGAACCCCGCCACTTGCAAAATATTCTGGGGATGGATGGTACCTGTCAATTATGTATTCTGATAAGCAATAACTCAATATCGTACCAAAACCACTTACAGCATCAGTTATAGGCATATAAAAGTTAATGTGTATTGGGTTTCTAACCGGTTTAAAGGTTAATAAAGCTATCTGTTTAGCCTCCCTGGCTGACCGACCGTTAAGATAAACAGTGAAAAGTGGTTGACCTGTGCCAAAATGATCCTTATAAAAATCATCACGTTCCATTCTTAATGACCTGTCAACGGCTACATATGATTTAAGAAAACCATTAGCATCATATACAAATTCATTGGCAACTATAACTTCACTTTCGTTATACTTACTGTCATCCGCTGTATCAATCCTATAGGTTGTCTTGCGTATTTCTTTATATCGGTTAAGCTCATCAAATACATAAGTAGAACTATGCATATATATTACGCTTGGTGTAGTGTAACTACTGTTAATGTGCTCAACATATCCATTGTCATGATACGATATATCTAATTGGTCAGTATCGCCGGTACTGGCAGTGGTCTGCATTTTGATTATTCGATTAAACTCGTCAGTTTCAATTATCCACTCTTTGGACGTAAAGCTTACTTTGCTTGGCACTATAACATAATCAACAAAAGTGAGGTTTATCTGCTCTGTATACACCCAATCTCTATCGTCGGTAATGATTATTTCAAATAGTCCCGTATCACCACCGTTTTCCATGTTTTTTAAGCCCACATCAGTAGCCAAATCATAATCGTAAATAAGGGTATCAGCTGGTGGTTCAAAATAAAAGCGTTGCTCATCATTAAACCTGTACTCTATTGATTTAATGGGTACAGCGCCACAGGTAACCCTACCCCTTGGTGCGTATACCGGTACATTTATGTTTACCTGCTTACCTCCTTCTAAATCAACTAACTCGGGCCGTGAAGTTTTGTAAACATGCAAGCGTACGCTTCGGTTAAAACCGGCTCCACGTTTATCGACAGCCCTGAATGTAAAGTTAAGAACAGTATCAACATCGGTACTAATTGGTGTTAAATCCAAGGGGTAAATCATCTTTACTTCCTGCTTACCCTCGTAACCGGTTATATAATCAATGTGGTCATTGGTGATGGCATCTTTAACTTCAATCGTTTCAATGCCATTGGGTACGGTCATAAAAATACCCATTTCAAATATGGTGGGTACGGTATCGCGTCGTATTTCCCACTCCAGATCGGTATTGTCAAAGCCGGGCACTGGAAAATCAGGCTCCAGCTGGCAACTGCTAAAGGCCAGGCTTATTAATAATGTTGATAGTATGTATGTTATTTGTTTCATGATATTAAATTTTAGACTTAAGACAAAAGGTTTAGGGTTTAGGGTTTAATGTTATACCTTTAACCTTGTCCCCTTCACCTTATACCCCGGAATGATGAAGAATTGAGTATTCTTCATTATTTCAGCTTAACCTTTCTTTATTTTATTTTTCATAAAGCACTTCCAAATCCGGATTGACTCTTTTAATGTCAAAGCCCCATTCTGTAAGCACTTCAATCATGCCACGCATTTTTGTTTTTACATTATCGGGCAGATCTTCAAGTGCAGTAGTTCTCCAATGAGTGTTATTTTCAGCTTTAGGACGGTATATTAACTCATTGATATAGGATCTGATATTGGCCTCTTTACTGTAAAAATTTTGATAAGCATAAATTCTTCTGCTTTGCCCGAACTCAGTAGCAGTAGTCTTTTCATCGTCCTCAGATGGAGTATAATAATAACCATCATCTTCGGGATCCATTTGTCCATGATACATTTTCACAAACCTACTGTCTAAAAAACCTGTTTTTAAATATTCGTCAGTGTCAATTGAGGCAAATCGACTAGTGGCAGGCCACGCATTAAAATAGGTTCCTATGTTGGTAGTATAATAGGGAACCATGTCAGCAAACAGTTCGCGTGGAATTGCATCGTCCAGATTGTTTTCTTCAATTATCTTCATCAAAAAAATAAACAGGTTATCTTTTTTCCAGCTCTCCCAGGCACTTGTTGAAAACGATAGATTTTGGAAATCACTACTGAATATAATAGAATTCTGATTGTAGAAAAGCCGAACAAAACTACCCGAGCTAGGAACAATTATCCTTGAGTCTGACTCTTTAATAAATTCAGATTTATTACCTGTTCCATCTACATATATACTACTACATAGTAAGACCTTTGGTGGAAAACACTCGTGTAATAACCCACCTGGTTTAAAATAAGTAAATAAGGTGGTGTCTAAAAAAGTAAGACCTGCATCAACATGCTCATCGTAAGTGTGCAAAGTGTGTTCAACTCCATTAAGGTTAAAACTATACTCAACTGTATCAGCCACACTGCCATCGGCATTTATAAACCTGTCTTTAATTTCAGGCATAACTACTGCATCAAAATATTGTGTCGTATTGAACTGACCGGCAGTATACCTGAAGTCCATATTGGCATCATACTCATAAAGCAGACCAGTACCAAAATCATCTAACAAACGTTTTACCAAGGGCTTGCTTGTATCAGCGTATTTTGCAATTCTATCTTCATCTGCATACGAAGGTGTCAAATTATCCTCGTTTGTACAGGCTTGCAGGCACATCAAAAGAATGGCCAATGCTATGGGAATTTTTATATGTTGCATATTTATATTGTTCAAAGATGAGACGAAAGAGGCAAAAACAAGGACTAACACCTAATATTAAACAATCTAATGCTTGCGGTTCAGTTTTCTTTGCCATACATTTCTCTCCTGTTTTAAAAAATTATTTTAAGAATACCCGGTAAGAGAACTACTCGTCTATCGCTGGTAACTTATCATAGCGTTCGTAGTTTTTAATTAGATGATTATTATCACGTTCCACTAATGGAATTGGCAGTGTGTAATTGGTATCATCGGGTGATAGAATATACCTTTGAGTGCTTACCGGTCTCATTTCTGAATCATAGGTTGAGTAAACATGCTCTATCTCCGGTCGGTTTTTCATTCTTCTGAGGTCAAACCAGCGGTGGTGCTCTTCAAAGCATAACTCTCGCAAACGCTCATCTAATACATAATCAAGCACTGCATCAATATCTGTTGGATATTCTACGCCAGAGGCATCGTTAAAGCGATAGCTATGCAACGTTTTAATTAGCTCAATGGCAGAAGCATTACCTTGCTGCGCCATGGCCTCTGCCTTATTTAACCAAGCCTCTGCCACTCTAAAATTTTGCCATCCTAAAGCGGTATAGCGCGCTTTTACACCTTCTTTAATATTTGATTGAAAAAAGCGTTTATAGGAAGCTACCATGATTCTCCCCCCATTATACCTGGTAACAAAGTACAAATCTTTTCTTATATCATTAGTATGATATAAGTTAAGTAGCTTGGGACTTACTTGAAACCAAGTCTCAGAAATACTGGCAGCTACCGCCATTACATCGTCAATATTATCGTCTCTTTGCAGAAACGAATAAATTATATCATCGTTGTTTTCATTTATAATACTGTAATGGGGTGTACTTAATTTAGTGAGTGTACCATTGGCAATCACCCTGTCGGCATATTCAATGGCTTCGCTCCATTTCTCCTGGTATAGTGCCACTCTTGACATTAACAAATCGAAAGCCATTACCGACGGATGCCATTTTGTTGTGGGCTCAATACCACTTTGCTCAATTAAATCGCGTCCTTTTT
>JAKSBD010000102.1 GCA_022361295.1 Bacteroidales bacterium | reverse complement strand
GTCGGAAGTAAACGAACAGGGCACCTCGTTAGCGGAATGATACGTTAAGCGACGTGCCTGACCACCCTGAGCAGGCATAATAAAGATATCAAAGTTACCAAAGCGATTGGAAGCGAAAGCAATGTACTTGCCATCAGGGGACCAAACAGCCTGATAATCGTGTGCCTTATGAATGGTTAATGGTAATGCATCGCCACCTTGTGAAGGCACCTTATAGAGATTGCCTTTATAAGAGAATACAATACTTTGTCCATCGGGTGAGATGGTAGGATAACGCATCCAAAGAGGTTGAGCAGAAGCCTCAATAACAAAAGCCAATAGCAGTAATGCCACAGCCATTTTTATTAATTTCATAATGATAGGTATTAAATTAGTTTATGCAGATTGTGATTGCGAATGTCTGCAAGTTAAAAATCAACCAAATATAACCAGAGAATCAAACAAATTCAATGATAAGTATTGCTTTGAGGAAATGCACTGGTTTTTATAACGAAGGCCAACAATCATCTGGCAGACTTCTCTAATTACAAAGAGGGAAAAACCGGGTACGCATATTCTATTGAGAAACTCTGCGAGCTTGCCGTAAAAACTCTGAATTATTTTTGATGTGGATAACTTGAAACTTATTCAGGGTTTCTTCAAAGTTCGTTCGATGTTCCTTCGAAGTTCCTTCAATGTTTGTTCGATGATGATTGAATAAATATTGACTGAATAACGAATTAATTATGGAGTTTTTTTGTGTAAAATTCCTTGATGATTATACATCATTCCTTTCGAAGTATGCAAAAAGTAATTTGCAGCACAATGTATAACTGCCTATGATTCGTATAGTCGGTTAGTAAGGATAGATTACCATGAGGGTAACAGATTATCAGAAGGTGATAAAGGAGGCATATAGAAAAATGCGTATCTGTTTCAATAATCTAATTTGATTGCATCACGCATATGTTTGATCGGCTTAAATAGTTGCCAACCCGGCACAAAAAAAATAGTCCCCGGAAGTACACCGAGGACTATCAATATATTTTAAAGCTTTAGTGCTTTATAGTATCAATTAAATATTTGGATTCACATAGTGGAAGTGTGAACCAAAACGGTCAAACGCTGCTTTATCCAGCATTTCCTGATGATCAGGGTGAGCAACAGAGATAATTAGTTTTGCACGCTCCTGCATTGTTTTTCCATACAAGTTAACAGCTCCGTGTTCAGTTACAAACCAGTGCATGTTGGCACGGGTTGTTACAACACCTGAACCTTCTAATAAAGTAGGAGCAATTTTAGAAATACCTTTACCTGTTACAGATGGCATAGCAATGATAGGTAAACCACCATTTGAATAACCAGCACCACGTATAAAGTCAATCTGACCACCTACACCAGAATAGTGAGTTGTACCAATTGAATCGGCACAAACCTGACCCGTAATATCAATTGCCAAAGCAGAGTTGATAGCAGTTACTTTATCGTTCTGACGAATAACGTTTACACTGTTTGTGTGACGTACATCCATCATTGCAACCATTGGGTTATCATCAATAAAATCATATAGCTCCTGAGATCCCATTAAGAAAGATGCTACCATTTTACCTGGGTCAATTTGCTTACGCTTACCATTAACAACTCCTTTTTCAACCAAAGGAAGAATACCGTCTGCAAACATCTCAGTGTGTACACCCAAATCCTTGTGGTTACCAAGTTGAGCCAATACAGCATTTGGAATACCACCAATACCCATTTGAAGACATGCTCCATCTTCAATTAATTCAGCAACATTTTTACCGATGGCGATATCCATATCGGTTAATGCACCCATGTCGTGAGTGTATAACGGGCTATCATCTTCTACAAAGTAATCAATCTCACTCATGTGGAAGATAGCATCACCCCATGCACGTGGAACATTAGGATTAACGGCTGCAATAACAACGTCAGCACACTCTACTGCTGCGCGTGTAGCATCAACCGATGTTCCTAAGGATACAAATCCATGCTTATCAGGAGTTGAACACATAATCAATGCAACATTCACTTTTAATACTCCTTCGCGCATTAACTTCTGTGTTTCGCTCAGGAATACCGGAATGTAATCAGCATAACCGGCTTGAGTTTGCTTACGTAAGTTACCACCTACAAAGAATTGTTCTGAAACAAATACTCCTTCAAATTCAGGATCTGCAAAATCCACTTTATCCTCAATGTGGATGTGTTGAATTTTTACATCATAAAATTCTTTGTTACGGCCACGGTCAACCATTGCCTTAATCAATTTGTGTGGAGTTACTGCCACACTACTAAGGTGAACACGGTCGCCCGTCTTAATCACTTTTACTGCCTCTTCAGCCGATATCGCTTTATAACTCATGACTTTATTATTTATAGATATTTTTCTCTATTTAAAGGCTGCAAATTTAGAAAAATATGCAAGGATGCAAGCGTTTATTAATAAATATTAAGAAGATTCATGATATTTAAAACAAATCTGAAATAAAACACTTTTTAACTATTTGAACTGAAAGTAAAAACACAGCTATAGCTTATACCAATTAGCAGGCTAAATGGCTTTCAGTGCATTTTGATATCCAATAGGTATTACATGGCACATCACCTTGTTAAAAAAAGGATTTCATACACTTAAGCATTTTTAACCAATCAGTAACTTATTCACAATTTTCATAATCATGGCTTAAAATTTGCGTAACTTCATATATCTGTTCATTAATTTCTTTGCCTTATGAAAACACTCATCTTTATTACAATCGTCCTGGTGACATTTTCAGCCTGCAATATCCAAAAACAAGTGGCAGATGTCAATGCACCACCACAGGAATTAAGTGTTGAGAATAATGATTCAACCGAGTATGATCTGATTGTGTTTGATCCTCGCTTTGACACTTTTCTTGCTACACAGCCCCACCCAAAAGAGTTCTATTCCGATGAATACTATAAAAACTGGAACTATCGCTATTGTGTCGAGTGGAACATACGTCACTCAAATCCTTTACGATATGGAGATTTTTATGAGACTCAAATTCCTTATGAGCTTTCTGTTGATTACGGAATAGACTTTAACTTTAAATTGTACCAGTATTTTCAGTTTATAGAACAGGAATATGGTATTGTACTCATCCGTAGAAGAGGGCGTTAAGCCTTTTTCTTTTGTGTTAAGCCTACGGCCAGGATGGTCCCTCCAATAACAAGGGCTGCTCCTATATATGCCAAAGGCGACACTTTATTAATTGGAAACCAGTTAACATTAAGTAGCATAAGCAACTCAAGCACAATAAATGTTATTACCGGATTCATAATAATTACAATACTTATTTTATTGGCTTCTGTGTATTTAAATGCTGCCGATAAAGTGCCATAAGCCACAACCGTATTCAAACCAAGCGCTACCATCAGTACCCAAACCCACCACTCGTAGCTTTGTGTGAGCAAGTCGAAGTTGACAGATGGAAGAAACAACAAAACAGGCAAACCAAATATGATCAGGTTAATTTGCTGCGGATGATATTTTTGAACGAGCTTCTTATTGAAGAACGCATAACCGGTCCAACTTGATGCAGCACCCAATGTCCAGAGAGCACCTATTGTAATGGCTTCCTTTTTCTCTACCAATTCGTTAATTTGGTTAAGGTAAAACATACAAAAGCCGGCCGTAGCTATTATAAACCCTATGGCTCTGATCCAGGTTAGTTTTTCCTTAAAAACGGCAAATCCAATAATGCCGAGCATCACCGGACCCGTTTGGATAATAATTTGGGTGGCCGCCGGTCCTGCATAATTAATACCTTGCACATAACCAATATAATTACCTGCCAGTAACACAGCACCTGCTATCATCATTTTAGGTGGTTTTCGGTATATATTAAGCAAAGAAGGCTTTTTAACAGCATAATAGCCTGCCAGAACGAGAGTGGCTACAAAAAAACGAAACCATACAATGGTATATGAATCAAAATAGTTAAGCGCCACTTTCAGAGCGATGGCCAAAACACCCCACAACACAGCAGTGGTGGCAGCTAATAAAATCCCTTTCATCAAAAGATTCTTTAAAAAATTAATGCAGTTGCTTCATGGAAACACTGCCAATCATTAATGTTAACTAACCTGCCATCTGTCCAAAGCAGTTCTCAGAATTACTTTAACACTACTTCCAAATTTTGGTTCAAAAGTAGTTCTCTTTTTTAACCTAAATTTATCATTGGCGAAAAAATGCTTGCTATACCCCCCAAAGGAGTACCACAAATTCCTTTAATTAACACAAATGATTACGCTAAGCGGCGTTAAAAATTGATGCAATTATGCACAAAAACGGATATTCAATAAGAAAATACCGCTTAAGCTGAACTTTATAGGAGGTGCACAATTATTTATTTTCAAAATCAATTATATTTGTTTCAATTTAATTAGAACCGGAGAAACAAAATGAGGCAATAGTTGTCATAAAAGTGTGTCTGGCTAATTTTCACTCCTGTTTTTACAGTAACAGTAATTACGATATTAAAGAACCAAAATTAGAACATATGAAAATCACTATCCGAATAGCATCTTTGGTTATAGCTGCTACAATGATGTTAACTGCTTGTAACAGTAAGAAGGCTAAAAAAGACAAAGCTCCTGAGATCAAAAAAGAAAAGGTAGAAAAAGAAGTGAGAGAATTTGTATACCCGCTTCCTACATCTTTTGAAGTAACAGAGATGCTTAACCGTATTGAAGCCGCCTATATTCTTTCGTTATCAAATCCGGCAAGCAATGTTGATAAGTATTTAACTGAAAAGGCACAAGCTCTTAACCTGGGTATTTACAGTGCAGACCTTAGTTATGCCAGTACATATCGTCAGCAACAGGAAACGCTTGATTTTATGAATTCTTCAAAAAGCCTTATTGACAAATTGGATATCTCTCCTGCTCTTGATAAGGAACTATTAGAAGTAATTGAGAATAACCTTGACAATAAGGATGAATTAGTGAAGGTCATTACCAACTCATTCTACAATACCTATGAGTATTTAAATAAGAACGATCGTGGTTCTGTTTCGCTTTTAGTTATTTCAGGAAGCTGGGTTGAAGCACTTTACATTGCTACTCATATTTCTGAAGAAACATTCAGTAATAAAGAAATGGTAGCTATTATTATGAAGCAAAAAGAGCCATTAAATAAATTAATGACTATGCTTGAAGTATATGCTGCCAATGAAGATATTAAAGCAACCATGGATGATTTAAAAATTCTTCAGGAAATATACAATAGTACTGACGAAGGTAGTATCACAATGGATCAGTTAGATGCTATTGAGAAAAACGTGGCTGTTCTTCGTGAAAAGTATGTTTCGTAAGTAAAACAAATAATGATATTACCAAAAGGGAAACCAACAATGGTTTCCCTTTTTTTATGTGCTCATAAAAATTAGTATCTTTCAGACCAACCCAAAATCATAGCAATGAGTGAACTATTTCTGGATGCTCTAATGCAGATATTTGCCCTATTAACCGATCAGCGTGAAGAACAAAAAACAGGCGACGGTTTAATTGAGGTAAAGAACTTTTTGCTCCGCAACTTAAACAAGGAGTTTGCTGAGATGGCATTAGAGCGATATGAACATTATACTTCAGAATATCATAAAGACAGCTATAGTCAGGATCAGGAGGTAAGAGATAAACAAGCCTCTACTAACATGGATCGTCTGACGAAAATCTGCGATCAGCTTAACCAGGAATTAGAACAATCGGAAAAATACCTGCTGGTAGCCAACATGCTTAATTTTATTATGCGCGACAGGCATGTGTCAGAAGAAGAAGGTGTTTTTACAGATGCTCTGGCCAGGTATCTTAAGTTGAACGAAAACGATTACCAGAACCTAAGGACTTTTGTGCTTGATTACCCTCTTGAGGTAGAGGATAAGGAACGCCTGCTTCTTATCAGTGGCCAGAAAGAAAGCCCGAGGAAGACATTAAACACATATATAATCCTAAACAGCAGATTTTTGTCTGGGTAATACATATTCAGGAAACCAACTTATTATTTTTCCGCTATTCAGGGAGCCGAAACCTATACCTCAACGGTCATATAATGGAACAGAATAAAGCTGTTGCATTCAGGCCGGGAGCGGTTATTAAAACATCGCGCATGGCGCCTGTTTATTATGGACGGGTGGCCGAAAACTTTATTGCGCGTAAAGGGCGGGCACGCATCCTGTATCGGGCACTGGATGTTTCTTACAAGTTCAATAATAACCAAATAGGTATTCACCCCTTCAGCTTCTCAGGCCGTTCAGGTCAGCTGGTAGCTGTTATGGGAGGTAGTGGAACGGGCAAGTCGACTTTACTAAATGTATTAAACGGCAACTTAAAATACGATACCGGACGAATCCGCATAAATGGCTTTGATTTGCATAAAGAATCTGAAGCACTGGATGGCGTCATTGGCTATGTTCCCCAGGATGACTTACTAAAAGAAGAGCTGACTGTATTTGAAAACCTGTATTTTAATGCGCGATTGTGTTTCAGCCATTTTTCCAAAGAAGAAATTATTGTTGTGGTTGAAAAAGCACTTCACGATTTTGACCTGGTAGAAGCACGTGATCTGGTAGTAGGCTCACCGCTTAATAAGATACTGAGTGGAGGCCAGCGTAAGCGCCTCAATATTGCCCTTGAGCTAATCCGTGAACCATCCGTTCTTTTTGTTGATGAGCCAACTTCAGGCTTATCGTCCATGGACTCGGAAAAAGTAATGTTGCTGTTAAAGCGTCAAACCCTGAAAGGTAAACTTGTATTTATTAACATCCACCAGCCTAGTAGTGATTTATACAAATTAATTGATAAGTTGATGTTGATTGACAAAGGCGGTCGCATCATCTATAATGGTAACCCAATGGATGCCATCACCTACTTTAAGCAAAAGGCATCCTATGTAAATCCTGAAGAGAAAGAGTGCTACGCCTGTGGTAATGTCCAGACTGAGCAACCCTTGCGAATAATAGAAGCCCGTATGGTTAACCCGTATGGCAAGTTTATTCGTCAGCGAAAAGTTTCACCAGAAGAATGGTACAACCACTACGTAGAAAATTTTGAGGATAAGTTTGAGTGGAAAGAATCAAAGCATAACGAGAAAAAAGAGAAGTTACCCGCTAACCTATATAATATTCCAGGGCGTGTTCAGCAGTTTGTTATCTATTTGATGCGTGACACCCTATCAAAACTGAAGGACAAGCAGTACCTGATGATTAATATGATGCAGGCTCCTATACTGGCGCTCATCCTTGGTTTCTTTACTAAGTACATTAGCGGCGACGGTACAGATGAATCGGTTTATGTGTTTGCCAAAAATGTGAATATCCCCGCCTATCTGTTTATGTGTGTTGTGGTGGCTTTATTTCTTGGTTTAATAGTTAGTGCTGAAGAGATATTTAAAGACCGGCGACTGCTCCAAAGGGAATCATTCCTAAACCTGAGTCGCTTCAGTTATCTTAACAGTAAAATTGTTGTCCTCTTTACCATCTCTGCTATTCAAACCCTTAGTTTTGTCTTAATCGGCAACTACATTCTGGAAATTAAAGGGCTGAACCTGAGCTATTGGCTGATACTGTTCAGCACTGCCTGTTATGCTAATATGATCGGACTAAATATCAGTAGTGGACTTAATTCGGTAGTGGCTATTTATGTACTTATTCCATTAATACTTGTTCCGCAACTACTATTTAGCGGGGTAATCGTGAATTTTGATAAGCTACATAATACTATTTCATCACAACAGTATGTCCCGCGTATTGGGGATCTAATGACATCGCGCTGGTCCTACGAAGCTCTGGCTGTGAATCAGTTTAAGAACAACGCCTATGAGAAACAGTTTTTTGATATTGACAGGCAAATAAGCACTGCTTCATATAATGGCAATCTATTAATTCCTAAGCTGGAAGATTTAAATGAAACCTGTAAGTATCACCTCAGGCGCAACAACAAAGAAGAATTAGACCATGCATCACAAATTCTGACTTCTGAGATTGTTAAACTCCTTGGCTACAGATTAATGCATTATCCACGGCTTTCTTTTCTGGCAAGCGATCAGATGGTGTATGATGCCGAAAAGTATGAGAAAATTAATGAGTATCTGCAAAATGAGAAACTAGAGCAGAAACAACTTTATACAGAAGGAAAAAATAAAAAAGATGCCCTGCATGAAAAACTGATTGCGCAATACGGCTCAAAAGAGGCTTTCTTAAAGTTTAAAGACACCTATCAAAATGAGGCACTTGATGAAGTGGTACTCAATAAAAGGGAGTTGAAACAGCTGCTTCTAACAGGCCAGGGTATCATTCAAAAGAAACATCCTGTCTTCCAGGAACCGGTTTCAAACTGGGGGCGAACTCATTTATATGCACCCGAAAAGCGTATAGTGAAGGTTAAAATTCCAACTCCCCTTTTTAATATGCTGGTCATATGGTTGGGCGTTGCCTTCTTTTATGTCACCCTTTATTTTGATATTCTGAAGAAAGTTATCCGCTACTTTGAAACCTTTAAGTTAAGGCGACTAAACAGACGATTACAGAAGATAAGAACATAATTAATAACAGGTGCTGTTAAAGATTGAAGTGTCACGCTAAGTGCGATAACTATCGCACCGCTATGAATTATGCAAAGTTAATTATTCAATACTTTGTGCTTAGCGTCTCTCTTTAGCAGCATTCTTTGAGAAAAGATACCATTGGCAATATATACAGAAAGGCCTGCTCCATAGAAGAACAGGCCTTTTATATAAACTGAAAACGGATTTGAAGTCTGTTTTTATCGATCACTTGATGCTGCATCCTTTTTCTCCTCACCTCTTCCTGTTTCTTCTTAAAATCAATGATACGTTGCGGATTTGATCGAAAGGCTTTATTAAGCAATGCCTCTCTGTTCAAACTATCCAGGTTTGTCTTCCTTGTTTCCTCTTCCACCTTAAATTGTAAGTCTTTAAAAAACTCTGCGATGATAGGATCAGTGTTGCTTTCATCAACTAAAAACTCACGCATCCTCCATGGGTGTTTTATACCGAACTGTGCTGCAAAATCCTGCGCCTCATCAGATGTTTGCCAGATATGGTAGCCCAAACGAAACCATGAGTATGTAATGCAAAACTGAGAGATATTAGCCTGATTCCAGTCGTTAAATTCAGTCATCAGAACAACTGACAGTGAATCTTTATAACTAACAATCCTTTGTGGAATAAAATCATACTTTTCCATTGTCTTTTGAAATTTCCTTGAACTCATTTTGATCTCAAAATCCCTGTTTAAATATTTATAATCATAGGACAGGTAATCAATAGTCTTAAGGCTATCAATCTTTTTTCTTCGTGCCTTTAAAAGCTCTGAACGTTGTGTACTATCTTTTTTTGCCCATTCTTCAAGTGAAAGCTTTTGAGCAGATATTTGTTGCACTGCTAAAAAACATAAAAGTGTAAAGCTTAGGTGTTTGAAATTTTCCATTTGGTTTAGTTTAGGTAAATGAGGCTGGCTGAGAATAAATAATCTCAGCCAGCCCCGTATTATTAACTTAAAACGTATATGAAGTATTTTTATACTTTCTAACTGTGTGCCTCAAGTGTCATTTCCCTGTATTTAAACAGGTATTAATTTGTCTATGGTTAACCCAATTTCTGACTTACGAACACAGTCATGATGCTTCACCAACATCTCATATTGTTGTTCAGGAGCCATTTCGAACCATATTGGCAATGCTTTATGAACCGGCATGGCTCTTAATTTCTTAAATGCGCAATGACCACATTCATCGTTCAAGGGGCATTTAAATATTAATCCTACATATTGGGTTTTCATTTAGTTAATGTCCAATGTTTTATTAAAGACATTGTTGTCACATAATGATTAACTTATCAGGCACTAGCCTTTTAAGTTTTGTTGAGAGAGCAGAGAACTAATTGTCTATCTGGTTTTTCTGGCAGCAATTAGCCTCATCGCAACCTACACCTATCTTCATCCGGTCAACAGCACCATGTCGTTCTTTATATTGCTGCATCAATCGTTTTTTCTCAGCACGTTTATTGGTGTAGAAAGCAATTTTATCGGGATTGTG
>JAKSBD010000009.1 GCA_022361295.1 Bacteroidales bacterium | reverse complement strand
GTGAAGAAAAGCCTTTAAAAGGTGCTCGCATCATGGGATCTTTACACATGACCATTCAAACAGCAGTGTTAATTGAAACACTTGTTGAGTTGGGTGCCGATGTACGTTGGTGTAGTTGTAATATTTACAGTACACAAGATCATGCCGCTGCAGCAATCGCAGAAGCTGGTGTTCCTGTATTTGCCTGGAAAGGTGAAACACTGGAAGAGTACTGGTGGTGTACTGAAAAGGCATTGAATTTCGGTAATGGCCTTGGTCCTGAAATGATTGTTGACGATGGTGGTGACGCTACTTTAATGATTCACAAAGGAGTGGAAGCCTTAAGCAAACCTGAGATTCTTGATGCTGATTACAGTGGAGAAGGGGAAGATTTTCGTGAACTAATGGCATTGGTGAAGCGCACTTTTAATGAAGATCCTCAGAGATGGAAAAATGTGGCTGACGACATTAAAGGCGTAAGTGAAGAAACAACCACAGGGGTGCATCGCCTGTACCAGATGATGGAGCGTGGAGAGTTGTTATTCCCTGCTATTAACGTAAACGATTCAGTAACCAAGTCAAAATTCGATAACCTTTATGGATGTCGTGAAAGTTTGGCTGATGGTATCAAGCGTGGTACTGATGTGATGGTTGCCGGTAAAACTGTCGTAGTTTGTGGATATGGTGATGTAGGTAAAGGTTGTGCACAGAGTATGCGCGGATTTGGTGCTCGTGTAATCGTTACTGAAATTGACCCTATTTGTGCTCTTCAGGCAGCCATGGAAGGTTACGAAGTATCAACTGTTGAAGATGCTTTACCAGAGGCTAACATCGTGGTAACTACTACTGGTAACAAAGATGTTATTACTGTTGAGCATATGGAAGCAATGAAAGATCAGACGATTGTATGTAACATTGGTCACTTTGATAACGAAATTCAGGTTGAGAAACTTGAGAACTACCCGGGTATTAAGGAGATTAATATTAAGCCACAGGTTGATCAGTTTGAGTTCCCTGACGGACACAGTATTATCTTATTGTCCCGTGGTCGTTTGGTTAACCTTGGTAATGCTACAGGTCACCCAAGTTTTGTGATGAGTAACTCCTTTACCAATCAAACTTTAGCACAGATCGAAATCTGGAAAAACAACTACGAAGTGGGTGTATACACTCTGCCAAAGCATCTTGATGAAGAGGTAGCTCGTTTACACCTTGAGCAGTTAGGAGTTAAATTAACACGTCTTAGCGATGAGCAGGCGGCTTACATTGGTGTTGATCCTAATGGTCCTTATAAACCAGAACATTACAGATACTAGAAAATAGTTGATTATAATTTTTACAGACCTTAAGGTTACCTAAACCTTAAGGTCTTTTTTTATGGAGTTGCTTTGTTTATAAATTCTTCACACATCTGAAGCCAACAGCAAAATCGCACCAGCCCGGACTTAATCCCTTTCGATAAAACACCCGTTTGCACATCGGGCCTGAGTGCCAGCTGCCTCCCCTTATTACACGTCCATTACCTCCTGTTTCGGGACCTTTAGGATTATAGTATTCACTCTGGGCATAATAATCAGATGAGAATTTGTCGGCTACCCATTCCCATGCATTACCGGCCATATCATGAAGACCAAAACCATTGGCCGGGCTATGGCTGCCAACAGGGTGAATAAGGTTTAGCCAGCCATTGGGTTTCGATTTATCCTTTTCATACGCCCATTTATTTCCATTAGGATAAGCTTTACCTGCTTTTCCTCCACGGGCAGCATATTCCCATTCAGCCTCTGTAGGCAAGCGTTTACCGGCCCATTCGGCATACTTTAAAGCATCACCATATGATACTCCTATTACAGGATAATCAGGGTACTTCTCCCCACTTCTGAAAACATCAGTATTCCAGAACTCCGGGAGGCGATGACCTGTTTCCTGGCAAAAAATCAGGTACTCAGCGTTGGTAACTTCATGAACGTCCATATAGAATGAATCAAGCTTAACCTTATGGGCAGGGCTTGATGCGCTTTTTCCATCTTTATAATCCTTACCCATTAAAAATTCGCCACCTTCAATAAGTTGCATTCCTTCAGGGGCATTTTGCGAGAAAGTAAGTGCGTTTGTTAAAAGCAAAACAAGCAGGGATAGGTTTCTCATATGTCATTAGTTGGTTAAAGTGTGTTTTGTAATTATGTTGTTGTAACAGGTCAGCTAAAGATGATATGATGATAACACTTCATCTTAAACACCATCATTTTTTATACCGGTTAGTAATCAATCCCGGTGCCTATAGGGAGCGCCTTTTGTACGCTTCTAAAATCCCTTTGATTATCTATTGGTATAAATTGCTTTATTGTTTGATTAACGGAATATCCTCCTCTTCATCACTTTTCTCAAAACCGGCTTTAATAAACGCCTCAGCAAGTACCAAATCAAAAGGAGTGGTTATTTTAATATTCTCCCGGTTACCGGCTACAAGGTGAATCGTTTTGCCATAAGCTTCTACAACCGAAGCATCATCGGTAAATAGCGAATTATACCTTTGATTATAAGCTTTGAGTAAGATATCAGAATGGAATACCTGGGGCGTTTGTACCAGTTTAATAGTTGAACGATCCAATGCCTTGCTGCATTCATCATCAATCTGCCTGACAGATTCAAAGGCGTCCAGAACGGGTATCGCATTACCAAGGGCTTTTGCATGATGATAACAACGCTTTAAAGTTTCAGGTGAAACAAACGGGCGTACACCATCATGAATGCCTACTAATGCTTGTTCTTCAACCAGTGCCAGGCCATTTTTCACACTTTCAAAGCGTGTTGAGCCACCTTTAGCAATCTGGTGAGGGATTTTAAACTGATGCTCCTTGCATATCTTTTGCCAATAATCAATTTGACTATCAGGTAATACCAGAATAAGTTTCATTCGGGCATCAAAATTATGAAATGTGATTATTGTATGCATCAAGACCGGCAAGTCATTGACTTTAAGAAATTGTTTAGGAATCTCACTTCCCATTCGTGTGCCGCTTCCACCGGCCACAATCACTGCATAGTTTGTCATCTGTTCATCGGGTAATCGTTTTTAATTTTCTCCCTGCTTCAAATTTAAGGCGCTTCAATTAATATCACAAACGTTTTATGGCAGAAGATAATGAGACGGCAGACATACGAGCGATAAGTAAAGAGATACAAGAAACAAGGCCAATTATTACGTAAAGGAACACAATAAATGCATCATGAAAATAGTCTTTTGTCTTGAGTCCTACATCTTCTATCTTAAGTCTTGAATCTTATATTTAAGTCTTTTCAACTTATCATCTTATTTTGTATTTTGCATCATCAACAATTAATCCTTAAATAATGATAGATCCGGTAGTATTTGATTTTCTGACCAAATTAAGATTCAATAATAATCGTGATTGGTTTAATGAGAATAAAGACTTTTATAAAGAAGCTAAAGCCTCTTTTGAACAATCAATGGAACAATTCATTAAGATTGTTCATGATATTGATCCAACGATCGGTGATCTGACACCTAAAGATTGTTTGTTTCGCATACATCGTGATACACGGTTTGCAAAAGATAAGACTCCCTACAAAACAAACATGGGAGGGTTCGTTGCCAGAGGCGGTAGAAAAAGTCCAATGGCCGGGTATTACCTGCATGTTGAGCCAGGCTTAAGCATGGTTGCAGGTGGAAGTTACAGTCCGCCTTCAGATGTGTTAAAAGCGATCCGACGGGAGATATATAATTTCACTGACGAGTATAAGGCCATCCTTAATGACGGTGAATTCAAAAAGGTGTTTCCGGAATTATACGAAGATAAGTTAAGAAGTGCTCCAAAAGGTTTCCCGAGAGACTTCGAGGATATTGAACTGCTAAAGTATAGATCATTTGCACCTTTGCATACATCTGCAGATGATGAATTAATGGGGAAAGGCGCTGTTAAACAAGTGCGGCATATTATCAAAACCCTCGAGCCTTTTAACTCCTTTATAAACCGGGGTATCACCACCGAAGAAGATGAGATAATTTTGTAGATGGCTATGCACATATATTAGTGTACACCATACTACGTGAAGTTCTTTCTCTATCGTTTGTGTAAAATTTATGCCTGGACCCAGAAATTGGTTGTGATCGATGATTATCCTATTCCATCATAAAAATACTATTGGTATATCTATAAAAACGCCTGAGCTCCATCGAACTCAGGCGTTTTCATATTCCTAAACTATAATTTAACTTCTTGCCTGTGATTAAATATACACGTTACCTATCTTAATCAGTTTTGGTATATTAATCAGTTTAATCTTACGCCCATTGAGCTCAATAAGCTTATCAGATTTAAACTCAGACAGCAATCGGATAACAGATTCGGTAGCTGTACCAACCATATTGGCCAACTCCTCTCGTGTTAAAGAGATCTGCAAGGTACTGTCTTCATCCAAATCGAATGTATCCATCAACAGAAGTAATACCTCTGCTAATCGCTCACGTACAGTTTTTTGAGCAATGTCCGTTAAGAACTTGTTTGATTCGCCTAGTTCTCTACAGGTTAGTTTCATTAATGACATGGCAAACTCAGGGTTTACCTTTATTAAGCTGGTTAATACCTCTGAGGGTAAATAACACAGTACAGCGTCATTAACAACCTTAGATGTTGTACAGGCCAATTCATCACTCACCACGGAGCGGAATCCAATTAAATCACCATCCTTCGCAAAGCGGATGATTTGTTCTTTCCCATCAAAGCCGGTCTTATAAATCTTCAATATCCCTTTGATCACAACATAAGCGCCATTAATACGGCTACCTTCATGGTAAAGAATATTACCACGTTTGTGAAGGGTGCAGCTCATCGACTGCGTCAAAGAGTCTAGTTCCTCTTCGGTTAAACCGCTAAAAATTTCGTACGACAGTAAATCTACCTCATCGCTGAAAGGGACACTTTGAATATTTTTCATAACTTGACTAACAACTGAATGAATAAAAAAGTGATAAATGTCATAATTTGGTGACAAAGATATAAAAAGGTCACATATTTACATTGCTTCAAATATCTAAATATATCAATATATGAAAACTTCAACAAAAATTCAATGGGCAGGTAACATGTCCTGGGAGACAGAATTGTTTGGTCACAAACTAACTTTAGATGCCGGGAAAGAAAATGGCGGTGACGATAAAGGACCGCGTCCGAAGATACTTATGTTAACGGCTTTGGCTGGTTGTACCGGTATGGATGTCGTATCTATTTTAAAGAAGATGAGGGTGGAAGTGGAAGATATACAGATAATTGTAGAGGGTGACTTAACGGACGAGCATCCAAAATACTACGAAAAGATGCATGTCATTTACCAGTTTAAAGGAAAGGATTTACCAATGGATAAACTTGAAAAAGCAGTGAGTTTATCGGAGGAACGATACTGTGGTGTTTCGGCCTTATACAAAAAAGCGATACCTGTTACAACAGAAATACAAGTTATCGACTAGACTAAAAAATGTTGTTAAACATCAAAAGTATCTGTATTAAACGATCATTAAAAGCAGAAAACCCTGCTCATTCTGAACAGGGTTTTCTGATATATGTCATGTCTTTAATGCTATTGACCTGCTGACTTAAACTGGTCGAGGAATCGCTTGTCATTTTCAAAGAACAGGCGAATGTCCTTAATCTGGTATTTTAGCATGGTAATACGCTCAATACCCATTCCAAAAGCAAAGCCAGTGTATTCATTGCTGTCGATATTGCTTGCTTCCAATACAGCCGGATCAACCATACCACAACCTAAAATCTCCACCCAACCGGTGTATTTACAAACATTACATCCTTTTCCGCCACAAAGTGAACATGAAATATCCATTTCAGCCGATGGCTCTGTAAACGGGAAATATGAAGGACGCAAACGGATTTTAGTATCAGCACCAAATAACTCCTTGGAGAAATACAATAAAGTCTGCTTCAAATCGGCAAACGATACATTTTTATCGATGTATAAGCCTTCAACCTGGTGGAAGATACAGTGAGCACGTGCCGAAATAGCTTCGTTACGGAATACACGTCCCGGGAAAATAGAACGGATGGGCGGTTGTTGCTTTTCCATCACACGCACCTGAACCGATGAGGTATGCGTACGCAACAATACATCCGGATTAGTTGCAATGAAGAAGGTATCCTGCATATCACGCGCCGGGTGTTCTGGCGGGAAGTTTAAGGCTTCAAATACGTGGTGGTCATCTTCAATCTCCGGACCGTCCGATACTGTAAAACCAAGGCGTGAGAAAATCTCAACTATCTCATTTTTTACAATTGATAATGGATGGCGGCTTCCTAATTCAAAAGACGTTCCAGGTAAAGTTAAATCAGCTCCAACCTCACCATGCCCGTTTGAGGCAAATCCTTCTTTTATCTCGTTAATCTTGTCCAGTGCCTGTGTTTTTAAAACATTCAACACTTTACCAACTTCACGCTTTTGCTCGTTAGGAATCGTTTTAAACTCATCAAATAGCTGAGAAACCAAACCCTTTTTGCTCAAATACTTAATTCTCAATTGTTCAGCCTCTTCAGCCGATGAAGCTGCCAGGCTTTTTATCTCTTCAACTAGTTGATTAATTCTATCTAACATGATTGTTTAATTACTTTATTATAGCGACTTGCAAAATTAATAAAACGATTGGGATGAAGGATGATTATTCATTTCTTTTTTGGGCTAATACCAATTCTATTCAGAAATGAGCCTAAATTATCTGGGCCTTACTATATGCAATCTTAAACCTATTTCTTAATGAGTTCAATAGTACTAATGCGTATTTCATTAACCGGACGATCAACAGAATATGTCTTCACAGCTGCTATCCTGTCTACCACATCCATGCCTTTGGTAACCCAGCCAAACACAGTGTAATCGCCATCCAGATATGGTGCCCCGCCAACCGATGTGTAAGCTTTTCGTTGTGCCGCAGAATATTTAATGCCTTTTTCGGCTTCCAGGTCATTTAATTCTGCATCATTAAAATGGCGACCTGCAACAATGTAAAACTGCGAACCATCGCTGCGATTGTGTTTATTGCGATCTTCGGGTAGTTTTGACGCAGCTATCATTCCACGCTTGTGAAACAAATCGGGTTGAATATTCATCTTTAAGGTATAGCCAGGACCCTGCCAGCCAACAACGTCATCCTTTTTAGCATATTTAGTGTCGGCCGCGCCGGTTTGTACCAAAAAGTCTTTTATAACACGGTGTACAAGCAGACTGTCGTAAAAATTATCACTCACCAGTTTAATAAAGTTATCACGGTATTTCGGTGTTTTGTCAGAAAGTGCTATCTCAATATTTCCCATATTGGTTTTAATACGGAAACCTTTTACTTTGGTGTGGGAGATATATACTTTGTTACTTTTGTTTCGAAGGTCGTAAATAGACTTTGGTGTCTTCTCCATCCGGTCTGTTAGTTGCCTGATCCATTTAGATTCCAGAATGCGTTTCTTACCATCGGTATCCTGCAGCAGCCCGGCCAGTCGATGACTCTTTGCAAAAACCGGTTTGCCCGGTTTAAAATTGCCTTCATAGTTTTTAAAAGAGAGACTGTCGTTTAATGTCACCTGGCCACATACACCATCAGTCACATATAGTTTCCTGTTCTTTCGGTATAACTGATAAACAGAATCAGCCTTAAATGTGGCATCTTTAAGGCTCAGGTAATTCAGGTTACGGCGGGAGACTTTAAGAAGCACTAAATCAAGATTAACATCATAGGCAACAAAACCCTGTACCAGAGAAAAATCTTCTAAGTCCATTGGCGAGGCTTTTACTTTAGCAGCGCCCTGTATAAAGCTCAGGTTGGTAACCACTAAATTGGGAGCCACATAAAAGCCATAACTATCATCAAGTCGGCGTGTGTAATGGTCAAAGGTTCGAAGACTGACAATACCTTTAACATTCGTTTGGTATGAACCCTTAAAAGTATCAATCACGGTTTGTTGCCTGTTTGATTTGCTTTGGCAGCTTATCAGTACAATGGCGATAATTATATAGAATAATGACTTATACATCCTGTAATTGCCTTAGTTCTTTAATCTGATATCTTTTATATTACTGTGTTACAATACTCACTTTTATCTTTACATCGGTTCGTGGCCGGCTGTTTTTATCAACCGGTAAGGCTGCTATTTTATTAATAACACTTAGTCCTTCCACTACTTCGCCAAACACTGTGTAATCACCGTCCAGCTCTGGTGTACCTCCAATAGTGGTATATACCTGTCGTTGCTTTTCATTAAACTCTACTTTATCAGATATGCTATAATGAAAGTTAATCTTGTCCTTAATTTCGCGCAAGAGTTTATTAAATGCTTTCGGATCTTCTTTTTTAAGACGTGCAAGTTCTTCCTTGTGCGGCAGGTAATATTGCTTCTTCAATTCAATTTTAATGGGATTATTGGTGGCTTTCTCAATCATGTCGAGCTCTTCACTTGTGTATTTACGTCCCTGAACAACATAAAACTGCGATACATCGGACATTTTAAAATGATTGACCTCTTCGGGTTGACGAGGTGCACACAATGCTCCTTTTTTATGGTAACAATTGTCGTGGTATTCAGCATCAATGTTAATGGCTTTACCATAT
>JAKSBD010000706.1 GCA_022361295.1 Bacteroidales bacterium | reverse complement strand
TTGAGCCTCTTTTGCCATGTCGATCAATCGTTGATATGGGTTTCCGCCATATGCCTTGTTCTTATTTGTTAACCATTTTGCGGGGTAAGTCTCCGTATAATCGTGATACATTGTTTTATCGAACAAACGAATATCACAACCACCAACAGCAACATTGATAATACCAACATTAATACTATCGGGTAATACCGCCACCATGGTTCGCCCGAAATAATCGGCAGGTGAAAGCCCCACATAACATTGACTCAATGGCGGAACAGCCGGGTACCAGCTACCTATCTTTCTGTTATTTTTCTCACAATCGACCGTAGCCATCATCTGAAAGCGCGGATCAACTGTTTGATCCTGCTCTTCAATATTGGCAGAGCCCTCCATATTGGATTGTCCAAAACAGAGGTAGATATGGAAATCAGGGTCTTGCGAATACATCTTTGATACAAATAGAAATACTCCCAGAAGAAGTAATAGTTGTTTTTTCATAATGGCGATATTTAGAGCCTAATATAATAAAATCATTTAGTGCTGAATATGGTTTTTGATTCACTCCTACACTTCAGGCATCTTCTCCTCTACTATTAAGTTAAGAAGATAAGATTCAACATTATGGGACTTTGTCCCAAACCCTACTTCCTTTTTGACATTGCCACAAAAAGAAAGGAAAAACGTCTAGAGCAATAGAACCCTTCTTCCCGCATCAGCCTTCGATTCCGGCCGCCCCACAACCTCCTCAAGTGCGTCCTCGAAGTCCTCTCGCCGCCCTTTAGTGTTCGAAAAGAAGTTTTACCAATGTATATGCCTATGCATCAGGGGAATCAGCTCTCCTCCTTTCGAAGGAGGAGAGCTGACCCCGATAGCTTTCAAAATATTTATCCTTTCTTTACGAAATCAAGAATATCAGACACCTTACAGGTAGCCAACCCAACATATTTATCGGCGCCACCATAATACACATACAAAGTATCATCAACGATTACATTTCCGGTTGGGAAAACGCAGCCCTTGTAAAATCCTTCAATTTCATAGTCGTGTTCAGGCTCCATAATCCAGTTATCTGCACGGGCAATTACCTTGGTAGGATCATCCAGATCGAGTAAAGCCACACCAACACGGTAATAACCTTCTCCACCATTTTCAACACCATGGTAAATAATCAACCAGCCTTCATCTGTCTTTAATGGCGGTGTTGATCCACCTACCTTCTCTTCCCATGTACCATCTTTTCCTGCAATCAACAGGGTGCTTGGTTCATTCCATACCATCAAATCGTCAGAAAAACGAATCCAAATTGCGGGCTTATCTGTACCATAACCATCACCTATCCACTGCTTTGGACGGTGTAACATGGCGTATTTACCGTTAATTTTCTCCGGAAACAGAATCACATCACGGTCATCCAGATTGGTATCAGTAACCCGGCCCAATCGACGCCAGTTTTTAAAATCTCTGGTTACAGCCAAGCCTGAGTTGGCAATATTATCCTTCATCACAGCCGGTGAGTCAGCACCAGTTTCAGGCAATAAAATCACGTCGTGTGCAAACTTCCAGTATTGCCCCGGATAATGCGGGCGATAAGCATATGTTACATAAAACTCGTCGCCAAACTTTACGATGCGAGGATCTTCCACCCCCCCCTGATCGGGACCATCAACACTGGGTCCGAATGTTGGCTCGTCGGATACTCGTTCAAAATTAACACCGTCGTCACTTACGGCCGTTCCCATGCGGATGTAATGCTGTTCATCGTCTCCAGCAGCACGATACAACATGGTGAACTTTCCATTTTCGTACCATACACCAGGATTACAAACAACCAGGTTTTCCCAGTAATTTGTGGCATGCGGTTTTAAAATAGGGTTATTAGGATGCTTTGTTAGTTTCATTTTATCAAAATTAGTTTCGAAACACAAAAAATAAGATGCAAGACTTAAGACATAAGACTACAGATTTAAGGCTTAGACCGGTACTTTTATTAAAGCCATTATTGTTATGCTTGCTCTTTTTTTGTGTCATTAATAGTTGTTTAGTTTATGTTATTAATGATTAGTCCATATTGGTAAACAGAATGAACGACTCACCTTCCAGTGTTAATTCAACCCCTGAAGCGAAGTCCATATTGACAGCTTTTTCAACAGGTGTGGCAAAACCGTTTTCGTCAACAGCACCTGTAAACGAACCATCAGCATTGGACTTGTAGCTGTATTTATCAAGCGATAAAGCAGCCATGTCATCAGCTTTTAAAACAATTGGGTAGTTAACATAGTGCGAGTTAACAACTGCTATGGTGTATTTACCATCTTTCTCGGCCATTATGGCCCGAACACCCTTCTTATCCGGCAATTCAACATTGTATATATTACATCCTGCCGGGAAGTAACGGCATAATAGCGACACTGTATAGAAGAATGGACGAATAGCCTCGTCTTCCGGTGTTCCGCAATGCTCTTCACCAAGGATATTCCAGAAACCCCAACGCTTCAACTTATCGGTTTTCCAATCTCCGTTATCAGGACTGTTATACATGGCATCATCCATGTCCCAAACCAATGCACCTGAAAAACCTGCGCGCATGGACTGAATAATGGCATCGGCCATATCAACACCGTAAAACGCTTCGTAAATCATCATATTTGAATCATCGCCGGCATACGGATCTGCCTCAATGGCAGCCTCGTTTCGTTCTTTAAGGTCAGCATCCACCTCTGTGTATTTAAAGCCAACTTCACCAAGTACGATACGCTTATCAGATGGTGTGGCATCACGATAAGCCTGCAGCATAGAAGTATAGTCGCCATTGCGCACAATTTGCTGTTTAGGATACACGTGAATATCGTACAATCCCACATGCTCGCCTAAATCTTCAGCTGTTTTAGTAATCCATGTGGTTTCGTTTGTATTATCAAAGATAGCCACATCAGGTCCCATGAGCTTTACCGATGATAATTCGTAATTTGCCATTTCGGCTATGTACAGTTCCTGAACATTTTTGTATACATCATAACTACCTTCTGTTGATGCCCAGTACCCGTTTGGTTCATTAATAATGTTAATGGTCTTTATACATGCATACCCTTTCTCGTTAACCAGGTGATTTAGAAACTTAACCGAGTTAGCAATCCATTCAGTGTTAATATTGCTGATGTTGCCATCGGTATAATGATGTCCCCACTCACCATATGTAATTTCAATATTACGACTCTGTGCATAATCCAGCATCTTAAAAAGAGAAACCGTTTTTTTAGTTTCGTTATAATCGCCACCATCATCATATGACCACTCGGCAGTTGTCATGATACGCAGAAAGGGCGGACGCATGTAATCAATTCTTGTAAAAAGTGTGTTCCAGTCAGCATCGCTCAGCGTTTCC
>JAKSBD010000095.1 GCA_022361295.1 Bacteroidales bacterium | reverse complement strand
TAAAAGTTGAAATGGCTATGAAAAAGGATCAATGAGGTAAAAAACATTGCTTCACATACACCTGTTAATGTGCTACTTACAAAATCCTTTGTGTAGTTCAGAAAATCATCCCGGTCATTTTAAAAAATCATCAGGACCATTTTGAAGAAATCATAGTACCATTTTAAGGAAATCATAGTACCATTTTAAGGAAATCATAGTACCATTTTTGAAAAGTCCATATGGATAGAAACAAATAGATTTAAAAAAAATTCCCGCATCGGGCGATGCAGGAATTTTCTATTTAAGTTAGTGCTTACGCACCTGGTCCATCTTATTAAAGTACTTCTAAATGCTCTTCGTTAGTAATTTTCTCACAATAGTGACATTTTAAAGCTAATGGTTCTTTTTCAACTAATGAAAACTTTGTGGTCATGTTTTCATTGTTAGTAATACATTTAGGATTAAAACACTTGGCAATACCAATAATTTGTTCAGGTATTTCAACCACTTTCTTTTCTACTACCTGGTAATCTTCAATTATATTCAATTTGGCCGAAGGAGCAACCAACGCAATTTTATTAATATCCTCGTCAGCAAAATACTTCTTAGCTACCTTAATAATAGCTTTATGCCCCTGTTGCTTACTCTTAAGGTTAGTACCAAAAGTAATTTGGTTCTCAATTTTATCCAAACCAAGAATTGAGATAACCTTAAATAAGTGAGTAGCTGGAATATGGTCAATTACAGTACCGTTTTTTATCGCTCTAACGCTTAATTCTTTCTTTGTCATGATTCAATGTTTTAAAAAATACGACTTACTTTAATCCTAAAATTGAAGCCATTATGGCCATACGTGCATACACACCATTTTCAGCCTGCTCAAAATAGTAGGCTTTTGGATTACTATCCACATCGGTATGAATCTCATTTACACGTGGTAGTGGATGAAGAATTCGTAAATTGTCTTTAGTATTATCTAACATTGAGTTACGCAATACATAAACGTTTTTCACCTTTTCGTATTCGATAGGATCAGAAAAACGTTCGCGCTGTACGCGTGTCATATATAAAATATCAGCTTCTTCGATTATATCAGTAAACTCAAGATGCTCGTAGTATTTAATCCCCTTCTTGTCAAGGAATAGTTTATACTCATCCGGCATCTTCAATGAGTCTGGCGAGATAAAGTTAAACGTTGGATTAAACTGCGACATGGCCATTAACAAAGAGTGCACAGTACGGCCATACTTTAAATCACCTACCAAAAAGATATTAAGGTTATCTAAAGTTCCCTGTGTTTTATAGATGGAATATAAGTCCAACAATGTTTGTGTTGGATGCTGGTTAGCCCCATCACCTGCATTAATAACCGGCACCTCAGATACCTCTGAAGCATAACGGGCCGATCCTTCAAGTGGGTGACGCATTACAATTAAGTCGCTGTAGTTGCTCACCATTTTAATTGTATCGTTTAACGACTCTCCTTTTGATGTAGATGAAGAGGAAGAATCGGTAAAACCAATAATTCCACCACCCAAACGGTTAATAGCTGTTTCAAAGCTTAAACGCGTGCGAGTTGATGGCTCAAAAAACAAGCTTGATACCACTTTACCATCCAACAACTTTTGATTAGGGTTGGCTTCAAATTCGGCTGCCAATTCCACAATGCGCAAGATTTCTTCTTTTGAGAAATCAGTAATGGAAACTAAACTTTTATCCTTCATTTGCTTAACTGTTTTGTGTGAGATAGACCCCACATTATTTGGTTTGGATTACTAATTGTATTTGCAATAAGAGATGCTTTGAACGGAAAGTTGAGCACAAAAAAAAGACCTGAAATAAAAATCAGGTCTTTTTGAAAATATCTAAAAATAAAAAGTTGCTCAACGTTAATACGATTGAATGAGAACAAAGAAAAACGGTTTACTAAACCATCTTTTCCCGGATGATTATCTGACTTTCGTCGTTTGAGATATTGATTCATCTGTTGCCTCATTCCGGAGTTCAAAGGTAAGTATTTTATATGTTATAAAACAACATTTACTTAATACAAAGTTTACACAAAACGGCCACTCCCTACCTTAAAAATCTGAATATCTACACCTTAACCAATGTTACTTTTTTAGTTTTTCTGAAAACAGCTTTTTAAACTTCTCCATCTTAGGCGTAATGACCGCATTACAATATGGTTGCCTTGGGTTGTTGGCAAAGTAATCCTGATGGTAATCTTCAGCCTTATAAAACGTTGCAAATGCACTTACTTCTGTAACAATCGGGTCCTTGAATATCTTTTCATTCTCCAATGACTGTATCACAAGTTCGGTTTCTTTCTTCTGCTCTTCATTGTGGTAAAATACTACTGAACGATATTGTGTACCCACATCAGCCCCCTGCCTGTTTAGTGTTGTAGGATTGTGTGTGGCAAAAAAGATTTCAAGCAGATCGACAAAGCTCACTTTCAGGGGATCATATGTAATCTGAACCACTTCGGCATGACCGGTTAAACCAGTGCACACCTCACGGTAGGTAGGATTTGCCCCCTCACCTCCACTATAACCCGATTCTACTTTATCAACACCATCCAAAGCATCAAAAAAAGCTTCGGTACACCAAAAGCAACCACCTCCAAATGTTGCTTTAGCTCTCTCTTGTCCATTCATATTTATAATTAATACAAGGGTTAAAACTATGTAACTAATAATTCTCATAAGTAATGTATTTAAAGGATAACAGCGGCTTTATTGTATTGTTTAACACATAAAAAAAGCTCAAAGCAGGACTGTGCCACTTTGAGCTTTTCTGTATAATATTTTCTTATTTAAACCTCACACGAATCACCCATGCAATTAGGTTTTACTTCAGGCGTTTTAATAATTTTCAAGCGAATGGCTCCATGGTACAACTGGCATCCAACACAAATTCCAAATACAGACTCAAGATATAATAACAGCAAACAAAGCAAGCATAGCATACATACTGGTCCAAAGTAGCTAACATCATTAACCAATTGCAACGATAAAATGAAGATGGTGATTGATAAGCCAAGACCTAAACTCCAGGCGAAACGCTTTTGAACAGCTCCAATCCACAAAGGACTCTGGTTATAGGTTACCATCTTTGATACCAGGGCCGTAGGAGAGAATTTAGGATTAACAAAAACGCCAATTGCAAAGTTTACTGCCAGAAATCCAGAGATATATGGTATTATTTCGTACTTATTCAGGATAAAACCATTAATTGAGGCAATTATACCCAGCAAAAGCATAATGCCTGCGCTTCCCCGCCAAACTCGTTCATCAACAACCTTATATCCCAAGTCGTCTTTATACTCACCAAAACTAAAAATCGTCATATTTCTTTTTTGAATGTTAGAAAAGCAAAACTAATAACATTCAAGAAGTTTCAATGTTAATAGTATGCTAAAAATAGGAATGTTATCGCCCGGGGCGATAACCTACGTAGCTATACCTTAATCAAATCTTTTAAATGCCCCTTAACAGCAGAAAGTAAATGTTTTATTTCTATTTCGATTATCTGACCTTTTTTGCCTCCACTCACAATAACCTTACCTTGCTGCTCTGAGGTAATCTCCAGGAAAGTAGGATATTGCTTTTTCATGCCTAAGGGTGAGCATCCTCCTTTAATATAGCCTGTGTATTTCAACAAATCTTTATGAGGAAGCATTTCTATCTTTTTTTCGCCTGCCGCCAGCGCTGCCTTTTTTAAATCCAACTCACAATCAATGGGTATTATAAAGACATATAATTCACCCTTCTGACTTTTGGCTACCAATGTTTTATGCACAAGATTAACATCACGTTTATTCATTCGTGCAACCAAAGTACCATCTGTATTTTCATCATCAGTAAAATACTGAAAAGCAGAATATTCTACTTTACTCCTATCAAGAATACGCATTGCGTTAGTCTTTGTTTGTTTTGCCATATTGAGTAGTATGATTAGGTACAAAATTAATTTTCATTTTGTAATTTTGGTCACTCAAAACAATAATACATGAGTGGATATCCTCCCCTGGCTGAAAGAATGCGGCCAACAAACCTGGAACAATATATTGGTCAGAAGCACCTGGTTGGTGAAGGCGCTGTACTGCGAAAAATGCTGGATCGCAAAGTAATCTCATCCATCATACTATGGGGGCCTCCGGGTGTAGGTAAAACCACTTTGGCCAAAATCATTTCAAAACAACTGGAGCGGCCATTCTTTGTTTTATCGGCCATTAATTCGGGCGTAAAAGATGTTCGTGAAGCCATTGAAAAGGCCAGAAAGGCCCGCTTTTTCAGCTCGCCCTCTCCCATACTGTTTATAGATGAGATTCACCGCTTTAGCAAATCGCAGCAAGATAGTTTATTAGGTGCTGTTGAAGAGGGTGTTATCACTTTAATTGGTGCCACAACAGAAAATCCATCCTTCGAGGTTATTTCACCTTTGCTTTCGCGTTGTCAGGTATATGTTCTTAAATCCCTTGAAAAAGAAGATTTGTTAGACCTGGTTAATAAAGTATTAAGCACCGACATTCTTCTTAAGGAAAAAACAATTGATATTAAAGAAGACACCGCTTTACTGCGATACTCAGGTGGTGACGCTCGTAAATTATTGAATATACTTGAGCTGGTAACCAATGCTGAGATAAGCAACGATAAAATTGATATAACAGACAAACTTGTCACAACACATTTACAACAAAATCCGGCACAGTATGACAAAAATGGTGAGATGCATTACGATATTATCTCAGCCTTTATCAAATCAATACGCGGTAGTGATCCTGATGCAGCTGTATACTGGCTGGCCCGTATGGTTGAAGGCGGAGAAGATCCCAAGTTCATCGCACGTCGTTTAATAATCTCCGCATCTGAAGATATTGGACTGGCAAACCCTAATGCCTTGTTACTGGCAACCAACTGCTTTGAAGCCATTAAAATGGTTGGCTGGCCCGAAGCGCGGATAATTTTGTCTCAGGTAACCATCTATTTAGCCACAAGTCCCAAAAGTAATTCGGCCTACCAGGCCATTAAAGATGCACAGGTAATGGTGAAACAAACTGGTAACCTGCCGGTGCCGTTACACGTGCGCAATGCGCCAACAAAGCTGAT
>JAKSBD010000447.1 GCA_022361295.1 Bacteroidales bacterium | reverse complement strand
TTTCTCCCTTACTCATCCACCCGCGTCCCAATTTGATCTCTTCCTTTCAAAACATCACCAAAATCCTTGGTCGCTTTTCGTGCGGCTCTTCCATAATAGTCATCATCATTGCTATGATACTTTTCCTTATACTTGATGATCATATTTGACCACGTAGCTATTTGTGGGATGTCTAATTCTGTTTTACCTGACAGGTCAATCTGACTTTCTAAATCTGCCATAAATTCCCTGGGAGCACATCGAAGCTTATTCATTTTTAATGGTCTGATGAGATGCTTCTTTACAAAGCGCCTGAAAAAGAAAACTATTGATAGGATACATGATCCATATAAATAATACAGATAACTTATTTCTTCAGCATACTCTTTAATTGCCGGGTAAGGTGGAAAAAACGGTGAAATTGGTTCTTCGTCAATTTTGGGGAACCACATTCAGATAAGGAGGTGCATCTTTAATTCGTTGATATACAGTTATATAATGCGTTTTTTCCTTGGTTACGACGACGCTTTTGGTTATCTTTATATGATTGATAATCAATTGTATATGACCATAAAACAGCTCCTTCGAATTTCAAAAATCAAGATTTCCAATATCGAGTATAAACAATCATTAATTACATTCCATGCTTCAATAACCAGCAAGAAGGCAAAGTGCCCGGTTTGTAACAGGTACAGTTATTCTGTACACGATCGATATACCCGTACAATAACTGATCTGCCAGTATTTCAATACTCTACTGAAATAATATTAGGCGTCCGTAAGTTTAAATGCCAGAATGCAATCTGCCAAAGAAAGGTTTTCACAGAACGACATGATGATATTCTCCCATATGCCAGACGTACGCTCCGAGTTGATAAGTTATTATCTGAAATTGCCATTGAAATGACAAGTGGCGCAGGAAGTAAGTTGTCTGACAAACTTAATGTCAAAGTAAGCCGGTCTACCATCACTCGCCTTGCTTACCGGTTACAACCGCCGGAACCAGGAAAACTTTCAGTGGTTGGTGTCGACGATTGGGCATTCCGGAAAGGCGTCAATTATGGTACTGTTTTGGTTGACATGGAAACCTCAAAGCCAATTGACCTTCTGCCAACACGAGAGGGAGAAGATCTGGAAGCCTGGCTCGAAAAGAATCCTGGTATTGAAATAATTACAAGGGACAGAGCGAGTTCTTATTCGTCTGCGATTGACTCTGCCAGTCCCGGTACACTACAAGTTGCAGATCGTTTCCACCTGTTAATGAACCTGTCAGAAGCTTTAAATACGTACTTTAAGAGCGTGGCACCCAAAATAAATAAACTAGTCAAGGCCAAAACAATGGAGTTGTGTCAAGAGGCAGAACTACCAGAATCAAATAATATAACGGGCACTTCAAGCGTTTTGCCAAGATTCGATTCGAGGCTACCTGTTTTTGAAAAGGTTAAAGAACTGCAAAGCCAAAATATACCGAAAAAGAGAATCGCGAGAGAGCTGGGCATTAGTCGTAACACTGTACGTCTGTATTTTACAATGGATGAGTTGGTGCCCAAATCACATTCAAGAAGAACCAACATTGAGAATTTTAGGTCTTACATTACTGACAGGATTTCAAAGGCTGGCTATTTGATGAAAGATATCGTTGCCGACATTCGTCAAATGGGATATTCAGGTGGAAATTCCCAGGCATACCTGTACATAAGACAACTTAAAGGCACGACTGGCAATATGGCACTGAGCCAATCTGAAATAAACCTGCAGAACATCCCATATATTAAACCATTAAGTACTCGGCGGCTTGCAAAATACATTGGGAAAAACATGAACCGGATTGAAAATCATGATGAACGTGATTACATACAGATGCTTTTAAAATATATGCCTTTGCTCCGGCAGGTGCGAAAATTAGTTCGCAAGTTTAAAAAGATGATCAGAAAAGGTACTGGTGATATCGAAGAATGGATTCAGACAGTAAAAGACTCCAAGCAAAAACTGCCTGGTCTCACTTCTTTTGCGAGAGGAATGGCGATGGATATTGACGCCGTAAAGAATGCAATACAGCTTAAGTGGAGTAATGGCCCGGTTGAAGGTCATGTAAACAGGATTAAGAGCATCAAACGTCAAATGTATGGTAGGGCAAACTTTGAATTGTTGAAGAGGAAGGTGTTGTTATCTCAATATGGCTAATTCCCCAAAATTGACGAAGAACCACTTTGACCGGCGTCTCCAACACCAACAATCAAATCACACAAAACACTACATCACACAACATTAGCACCTCCACACAGCATTTTACAGTCTTAAACACTGAAGTAATGAATCAGTATTTTACACAAAGCTAGCCTATTTGACCTTTTTGATTGTAACTTTGAAGTCCATTAAATCGCCAACAATGAATCTGAAAAAAGTCTTTATTACATTTTTGCTGTGCACTTTATCCTTTTCCTCTTTTTCTCAAAAAGATTCTACTTACATAAAGGAAGGTTTTACCTTTGGTTTATTACCTGCTATTTCGTACAGTGCTGACCTGGGTTTTCAATACGGGGGATTAACTAACTTGTACTGGTATGGAGACGGCTCCAATTACCCTGAATACAATCACTCCTTATACCTTGAGTATTCTGAATATACGGCCGGCTCAACTCTAATGAGACTGTATTATGACTCACCCGTTATTATTCCAGGCATCAGAACAACGGCAGATATTACTTATTTCAGAGATCTGGCCATGGACTTTTATGGCTTTAATGGTCAAGATGCAGTTTACAACCAAGACTGGGAAGATACCTCATCATCAGATTATAAATCAAGCGTCTTTTACAGGCATCATCGCGAGATGTTTCGCATCATGACCAACTTTAAAGGTTCTCTTCACTCAAACAAGCCTGAATGGCAATGGATGGCAGGATTGGTTTACTTCGATTTTGATATTGGTTCCGTTGATATCGATCGCTTAAATAAACGCAAAGATGATGATGATAAACTGCCGGATATTGATGGCATTTACGATAAGTATCTCGACTGGAATATAATAAGTAAAGATGAAGCTACCGGAGGGCAGCATGCCTATATAAAACTGGGGCTTTCATATGATACCCGAGACATTAAAGCGAATGCATCCAAAGGCGTATGGACAGAACTTTTCATAGCCTACATGCCTTCATTTCTATCCAGTCAATCAGACAGCTATACGCGTATTAATTTATTTCACCGCCAGTACTTCGCCCTTAACCAAAGCCGCAACCTCACTCTCGTCTATCGAATTGGTTATCAACACAAATTATCTGGCACTATCCCCTTCTATTTACTTCCGCATATGTCAACAAGTATATTAACATCAGCAACATCACAGGGTCTTGGAGGCTCCAAAACACTTCGGGGTATCAATCGCAATCGCATTGTTGGAAATGGAAGCCTGCTCACCAATATTGAAATGCGATGGAAAATGTGGCGCACAAAACTTTTCAAGCAGGACTTTTACCTGGGCACTAACTACTTTATTGACATGGGCCTGATAACCCAGGATTATGAAATAGACAAATCGATGGTACCAGCTGATGAATATGATTTATATTTTAACGACAGTAGCGATAAACCTCACATTAGTTACGGACTCGGATTAAAAGCAGCACTTAATGAGAATTTTGTTCTGTCTGCTGATTATGGTATTGCAGCTAACAAACAAGACGGAACATCTGGTTTATACATTACCTTAAACTACTTGTTTTAATTCCAAAATTGTATAATAGTCTTAATTTCAACTCAACCAACTCAATAACCAGGACATTAAATAACCTAAGTAATTACCCAAAGCATAGCCGATAAGGCCAATTGTTAATCCGGGAACAATAACCGACCGATTTCTTAATGCTCCTGCAACGACAGGGACAAATGGCGGACTACATATCAGTGCAGCCGAAGTTACGATAACTGTATCTGCATCAATATTTCGCAAACGCGATAAAAGCACATGAAGTATTAAACTTACAAACACAACAAAAGTAATGTAACCAAAAATGGATGGATTGATATGAGTCAAAGTATCTAATTGTACTTTTGAAGCCACCACCACACTAAAAATCAGGATCAAGTACATACCCAAGTCAAAAGTACCCTTGGTTTCATTAATTTTCTTTAAGGACGAGCCCCATATTCCACCTGCGGTTATAAGAAAAATAAACGTAACCATCTGAATATTTTGCGGTAGTATCATCATTACACCTCCCGCAAATGCAACCATGGAAAAACTGATAAAAAAAACAATTAACAACCTTTTCCTTTGCGGCATTGATTTAAGCACTACCGACAAATCTTCGCTGGCCTTCTTTTCATATGCAAAATCCTTATCGACATTGAATTTCGGGAGAATCAACCGGAATATCTTTTGACCAAACCCCATTAGAAAAAATAAATAAACTGCTCCAATAGCCATATCATAAGAATGTACAGCAAGGTATATTTCCTCATCCACATTCAACATCATTTTTAAGGATGCCAGATTAGGCGTACCACCTGAGTAAATACCCACCAACAGGCCTCCTATTTTATTAAAGCTTTCTGTGTTATCTCCATTAAATAAAAAAAATCCTGAAATAACTGCTATAAACACAGACAGTAAGGCAAACAACAATGAGTACATTGGCTGAATTGCCAATTTCTTCCATTCGCGTACATTAGAAGAAAAAAGTAATAAGGGTATAGCCAAAGGAACAGTAAAAGACATAAGTACTTCCTGTACCATATAAAAGCGTTCATCAGACAAGCCTGCAAATCCAAGCAATAAGCCAACTACATAAGCCAGAACAATGGATCCTATCTTATTGAATAATGAGAATCTATTACACAGAAAAAGCACTAAGCCGGGTAATCCGACGTATAGCAGTACTAGAGAAGCATCAATCATCAGTATTTCTTATATTAAGTCCCTCAATTTTGAACAATCAGCTCTTTCATCAGCTGCTCCATATTTGCCCTCACTTCTTTATAGGTTTCGGTAAAACGGTTAGCCATCATGCAAAATGCAATAGTATTGCCTTTACGCGTTGTAATGTAGCCACAATAACACAACACTCCGTTTAAAGATCCACTCTTACCAATTAATTGACCTTTAAAGTCATCTTCTTTTAAAATACTGCGTAAGGTTCCATCAACTCCTGCCACAGATAAGGATTGCTTAAACACATCACTATGTGCAGATGAATCTATATAACTTAGCACCTGCACCATATCGTTAGCACTAAAGGCATTAAAAGGTGATAATCCGCTTCCATCAAAAAATCGGCCTGTAAAATCAGGAATTATATTATCCCAGTATTCATGCAAACTCTCGACACCACTATCCCAATCGGCCTTTTCATATTGATTCCATGCCAGTTGAAACATCACATGATCAGCAAAAAGATTATGACTCTTCTTATTTATCACTGCAACAATATCCTTTAATTCAGGAGAGTAGTGCACCAATAAAGGCTTCTCTCTTTTTGACAGCATCACTTGTGTATGCTCAATACCATTGACCTTAATCCCATTTTCATTTAAATAGCTGTATAACTCATTAGCAAAAGTCATCTCAGGCTTTGGCAATGCTCCTTTTATAGTAAACTCTTCTCTACCTTGTGGAATAGAACCACTAACATACCATTTATCAGCTTCAGAATAACCATAGATATATGCGCTATCCCGATTATTACTTGCCGTTTTCACCAGGCAGTCTAATTCAACACTTACCTCAGGTTCAGTTTTTATTATTTCAACAGGTAATCCTACTCCCCTGGGCGACTTCATACTTAGATAAAAGGTGTTTTCTTTATACGTTAGTCCATTGGGAACAGCGCCATAGTAATTACCTATATCTTCCCACAGTCGTTTTGAAGGTAGACTTATCCCTGATAAAAATGAATTATCAACTTTAATCTTGTCGACAGATGTGATGCCTTCATTTTCCAGAGCCAATAATACCTTATCAAAAACAACCTGTGGTTTAGTTTCCTCAAATCGATCTGATCCAAGGGTCGGATCACCCTTTCCTTTCACAATCAAGTTTCTCTCCTTAATAAAAAATTGGGTTTCAAATTTAAATTCTGGTTCAATAACCCCCAAGGCTGCACCGGTTGTAATAACTTTAGTTAAAGAAGCAGGCGTCATGCGTTGATCAGGATTAAGCTCAACTATTACACCCCCCGATTTAACATCAACAGCCAGAACAGATAAAGCTCCATGCTTGCTTATACCCAAAGAATATAAATCGGAATTATCCTGGTTTGATTGCTGCGAAAACAAACTGCTCAAGCACATTAGGCCTGTGAGCATAACGACAAGTACCTTCACGTTAAATTTTTTAATCAGTTTATAACCGGAATGATGTAATTTTACAGAGTACAATATACTATCTATCGAACCATTATACAATAAAGAGTAACAAGAGCAGATTCTTATTTAAATCTAAGCCTTAGAAAATGAAGCACCAAACCACTGACGGTGCAGTTACAAAACCTATGGCACTTTCGTGCAACAAATTAAATATCTGCTAATACATTGGTCCAACTTGCTCATCTAGTCGCTTTTTATCCCTGTAACGCCTAACTAAATCAACATATAATTTCTTAGCTGTCTCACGCTCCTGACTTGTCCCAACCAATCGTTTGGCTTGAAATGCTTCGTAGCTCTTAAAAGCCCATTCCATAGCCATTTTTAATTCACCCCTGGCTTCCATCGATATGGCTATATTATTAGCTGCCTTTCCCTTTTCGCGTGATTTACCGTGTTGATATACATAACTCCATAGCTTTTCTGCTTCGTAACGATTATCCTTTGTCAACCATTCAGCCGCGTTAACAAAATGCACATTACCCGAAAGATACATTTTACGAACAACT
>JAKSBD010000295.1 GCA_022361295.1 Bacteroidales bacterium | reverse complement strand
TGATATGAGAAATAACCTCTGATTGCCAGTACAGTAATACCGGTTGCAATATTTGCAAGGATATAATGAAAGTAAACCGTATCTTTTACTCTAAGCCCTATAAAGAAATTGAAAATGGTAATTATAAGAAGACCTCCGGTAAAAAAGCCTAGTATACTGCCCTCTCGTATATCGTTTTTGATGAGCACTTCTTCTTTTACTATGGCAATGTTAAATTGTCGGCTATAAGAACTAACCATTCTGATGTAAAAAGTTAAGGTGTCCTGCGCTGTAAATGTCACAGGAAAACCGGTGCTGAAAGTGTTTAGGCTTCGGTCTGATCCTGACAGGTGGGCACCTGTACTTATGCTATTCCAGGTCCCGTTTTCATTGTAGTAAAAGGTAACTTTGTCAATTAAAAACTTATTAATTTGAACAGTTCTGTCGACATCATTATTACCGGGATTATAAACGCTTAATTTAAACCAGTCAATAGTATTGTTGTAACCAATATTAACTGTCTTGTGTTTATTCTTTTCGAATGGAACAGATTGTATTTCCTCAATGCTTAGCGTATTATCCGGATCATTAAACAATTCAACTTCACTGCTGATTGTTATTTTTTCTTCATCAGTTAGTACGATGACTTCCTGACCCGCGACGGAAAGAGAAAAAACTAAAGCAAGCAAAAAAAACAGACTAAATCCCTTCATCAACTATTCAATATTAAATCACGACTCTTATGAGTGATATCGTTATTGTATTTACGCAGTATTTGCTCCGAAACGGTGCAAAGGTTATAAAAATAATAGAAAACATTGAGATGAACCGGCCTGATGCCGTTACTTTTTTTCTAAAACCGGGGTTTTTATTCATTTTCGACTCATGGTTTTTAAGGCGCATCTAATCAGGATTATAAGGCAGAATGTAACCTTTTGAAACCCCTTTTGAACCTTTTGAAACCATGGTTTATATCACTTAGATATATCCAATTCGTATCCTTGCCCGGGGACATAAAAAAAGCCGTTAAATGACTGTACAATGACGATCAATACAGGATATGAAGGCTTGGATAAACACAAAATCACATGAAGAAAACAATTTTACTCTTTCATCTTATATACCTGTTATTTCAGGGTATAAGTGCCCAAACCGGGGAATATAAAGCAGGCGAAGGAGCATTGGAGAACAGGACAAGCGGGGATTATAATACAGCTGTTGGCGACTCGGCAGGCTACATGCTTACCAACTCCGATTTTAATTCATTTTTCGGTTATCAGGCAGGTTACAACACTACGACAAATGAGTTATCTTTTTTTGGTTATCAGGCAGGATATAGTAATAGCAGCGGCTGGGACAATACTTTTATGGGATTCCGGGCAGGTTTTTATAACACCACAGGTAGCGATAATGCTTTTTTTGGTGACGGTGCCGGTTTTAGGAATACGGAAGGCAAAGACAATACTTTTATTGGAGCTGATGCCGGTTTAAGATCTACCAGCGGAGATGACAATACTTACGTAGGTAACGGAGCCGGAGCCGGTTATACAAGTGTTAATTCCACCACAACTTCAACAGGGAGCGGAGCTACAGGCTCTGATAATACAGCAGTTGGTTCCAGTGCACTTTACAACTTAACTACAGGGTACAGAAATACAGCTGTTGGAGCTGAGGCTGGAAATGATATTTCAGATGGTAGATATAATACCTGCCTGGGTGATTCTGCGGGTACCGATATAGGATCCGGAAATTACAATACAATGATTGGCCAGGGAGCAGGTGCCTGTACAGAAGATACTGATGGTAATACCTTTGTGGGGGTAAGGGCAGGCTGGGATAATAACAGGACCAATGCAACCGATAATGCTGAATATAATACTGCACTAGGTGTGGAAGCGGCCTATACCAACCGCGAAGGATCGTACAATACGGTATTGGGAGCTCACGCTGACTTCAGTGCTGTGGGGTATATTTCACATGCACCAAACGATTATAATGTTCTTATTGGATACAGGTCTGAAATCGAAGGCTCTGATACGTATACCGGAAGAAGCAGAAACACGGTGATGGGTTCTTATGCGACTGCCAGACAGAATGATGTGATTGCCATCGGCTACAATACGGATGCCGATGGAAGGTACAGCATCACATTAGGCGGTGACAGCAAAACGGAGCAAACGGCCGGGATGGCGTTGGGTTATAATGCCATCGTGAATAATGAATACGGTTTAAGCTTAGGGCACAACAGTATTGTTAATGCGGATAGTTCAATGGTCTTTGGACATAACTCAACGGCCGGCGATGTGTATTCGGTAGTAATAGGGCATGATGCTTCAGTTGATACATGCAACAGTTTCATTATAGGCGGTACCTCTGCCCATAACCGCATGACCCTGGGAATAGGAACCAGCAAACCAAACCTGAATGCCAGTATTGACCTTTCAGAGAATGATAAAGGTTTTTTGATCAATCGCTTATCAGAAACAGAATTGACAAGCTTCGAGGGCAATTTAACCAGTGTTGATGAAGGTATGATGGTATATGACAGTACCCGCAATCAATTAAAAATCTGGAACGGAACAAGCTGGGGGATTTCTGGCACTCAGGATCTGAGCCTGACAGCTAACTCACTTTCAATTTCCGATGGTAATTCGGTTGATTTAGCAGCTTACCTGGATAATACCGATGCTCAAACCATAGCCTTAAACGACAACACACTCTCTATTACCAATGGCAATTCGCTAGATTTATCATCGTACCTGGATAACACCGATGCCCAGGATATTTCCTTTTCAGGAACAAACCTTAGCATTGAAAACGGCAGCACCATTGACCTTTCAACTTTGCAGGATGGAACGGGAACCGATGATCAAACACTTAGTCTATCGGGTACTTCCCTGAGTATTGAAGATGGTAATACCATTAACCTGTCAGGCTTGCAGGACGGTTATGAAGCCAATACCGATGAACAAACACTGAGTTTAACAGGAACCGACCTGAGCATTTCAGGAGGTAATTCAATTGATATTAGCTCATTGCAGGATGGCTATGAGGCCAATACCGACAGGCAGGGGCTATATTTTGATGACAACCACTATCTGGGTATTGATAATTCAGATTTTGGCGTATACCTTACCGATTACATGGATAACACCGATGACCAGATCCTTACCTTAGCAGGCACGGCCTTAAGTATTGAAGATGGCAATACGGTTGATTTATCAGCTATTCAGGATGGTTACGAAGCCAATACAGATGCCCAGACATTGTCGCTCACAGGTACTTCACTTAGCATTTCGGGCGGTAACACCATTGATTTATCAGAGATTTTAATTGATCAGCAAACCCAAATCGAAGAATTGGAAAGCCGTGTTGAGGTGCTGGAAGCTCAAATGGCTACAGTGATGCAAAATCTGGGTATAAGCACGCAAACACAATTAAAATCGACTGCCGGAAAATCCACTTTATATCAAAACACACCTAATCCCGCCAGTGGAATCACCACCATTAAATACTACCTGGCCCAGAGCAAAGCCACAGCCTTTATCAGTATTTACAACTTACAAGGTACCGAGCTTCAGCGAGTTGATTTACAAGGTACAGGAGAAGGAAATGTGCAGTGTAATATATCTGCTTATGCGCCTGGCACCTACCTCTATTCGTTGTTTGTTAACAACACCCTGATGGATACCAAACGGATGGTAGTAAAGTAATTGAACCAGGATGTTATAAAGAACTCTAAACAAAGGAACATAACCACAGATACGTGAAACGAGCCGCAAGGATTGGTTCTCAAACAGGTAAACCAATTTTGGCGAGTTCCAACGAATATGTTTGAAAATATAATGAGATGAATAAATACGAAACAACGGTATGCATGATAATTCTTGCATTACTGATTACAACAAACTTAACAGCCCAAAATGATTTTATCACCACCTGGCAAACTGACAATGCCGGATCATCCGGTGATACGGAAATAACCATTCCTGTTAATCCTTCATATACCTATAGTTATGATGTGGACTGGGATAATGATGGTACATTTGATGAGTTCGGCTTAACGGGTGATGTAACACATAATTTTGGAATTGCAGGCACCTACACCATCAGGATTCAGGGAACATTCCCGGCTATTTATTTTAATGATGTTGGCGATACAGAAAAACTACTATCCATTGACCAGTGGGGAACAAATGTCTGGGCAGATATGAACAGTGCCTTCAAAGGATGTATTAACATGAACTGCAATGCTGCTGATACACCAGATTTGTCAAATGTTACTGATATGTCTTACATGTTTTACAATTGTGGATCATTTAACGGTGATATCGGCGATTGGGATGTACATACCATCACCTCCTTTTATGCCACCTTCGGAGAAGCGACTGTTTTTAACCAGGACCTTTCAGGATGGAATGTTGAGAATGCACAGGACATGGAAGACATGTTTTATTCAGCCGAATCATTTAATCAGGATATTTCTGCGTGGAAGGTTGGCAATGTAACAAATATGTCGGACATGTTTTACAGGGCAGCTGCTTTCAATCAGGATCTTAATACCTGGGATGTGAGCAAGGTGAGCAATATGGCAGGAATGTTTCGTGAAGCCTCCAGTTTTAACGGAGACATTAGCAACTGGAACGTTGGCAATGTAAGCAATATGGAAGCAATGTTTCGGAATGCTCACGATTTTAATGCTGATATCAGTAACTGGGATGTGAGCAAGGTGACCAACATGATAACGATGTTTTCGACAGCCTCTGCGTTTAATCAGGATATCGGAAAATGGAATACAGCATCACTAATAAATGTGCAGCAATGTTTTACAGTTGCCCGTTCCTTTAATCAGGACCTGAGTGGCTGGGATATTTCCAATGTAATAAGCATGAGCAGTATGTTTGATGGAACGGCATTGTCAACAGCAAACTACGATAAACTGCTTAAGGGCTGGAGTGAACAAACGGTACAGCAGAATATTAAGTTAGGGGCTATGGGCAAAGAATATTGCCATTCTGCTGCTTACAGAGATGTTTTAGCTACTGGCAATGGCTGGACAATTACCGATGGTGGACTTGATGATGACGATGCGAATTATTTTGTGATCACCTGGCAAACAGATAATCCCGGTACTTCAGCAGATACTGAGATTAGCATTCCTACTCACCCGTTGTATACCTATAACTATGATGTTGACTGGGATAACGATGGTGTTTTTGATGAGCTTGATGTAACAGGAGATGTTACACATAATTATGGAACAGCCGGTACCCAGACTATTCGAATCAGGGGAATCTTTCCCGGCCTTTATTTCAATAATGGGGGGGACAAAGAGAAACTTATCTCCATAGACCAGTGGGGAACAATTTGGTGGGAGACCATGGAAAACGCTTTCAATGGATGCGCGAATATGACATGTCTGGCGTCTGATGTGCCTGACGTTTCTTACGTAAGCAATATGGATAATGCTTTCCTGTCAGCTGCATTATTTAATGTAAATGCTTCAGAATGGGATGTGTCTGAATTAACTTCGGCAGAGAATGCCTTTAAGGGCACAGTGCTTAGCGATGATAATTACGATAAACTCTTAAGTGGATGGGGCTCACAAAAGGTGCAGGCGGGTGTATCATTGGGTACGATCAATAATTCGTATTGCATGGGCACACACGGGCACGATGTGCTTACCGGCACATACGGCTGGACTATAAATGACCTGGGATCGTCGTGCGATGAAGCAGACTATTTTGTCAGCACCTGGAAAACAGATAATACCGGTACCTCCGGCGCGTCATCGATTATTATTCCTTGCAACAGTTACTACGATTACTTTTATGATGTTGACTGGGATAACGATGGTGTTTTTGACACCTTTGGCATCACTGGCGATTACGAACATACATTTGATGCTCCCGGAACCTATACCATCCGGATCAGAGGTGTATTCCCTCTTTTTTACTTTGATAATGAAGATGATAAGGATAAGCTGATTTCAATAAACCAGTGGGGAGCCATACAATGGCAAAGCATGGAATCGTCGTTTAAAGGGTGCTCTGAGCTGACGATTACAGCCACTGATGCGCCTGACTTAAGCGAGGTAACCACCATGGAAGAGTGCTTTCAGTATTGTACAGCACTTAACAGTAGCTTAAACCACTGGGATGTATCAAACATTACCAATATGTACGAGGTATTTGAAGACGCCACCTCTTTTAACGGGGATATCAGTGCCTGGGATGTGAGCTCGGTTACTAATATGGGCGATTTGTTTGAAGGCGCATTTTCCTTTAATCAGGACATTTCAGGATGGGATGTTTCATCTGTACAGCAAACAACTGATATGTTTAAAGATGCTACATCTTTTAATGTTGACATTGGTTCCTGGGATGTTGGTTCGGTTACCAATATGGGGGAGATGTTTGACGGTGCAACAGCCTTTAATCAGGATATTTCTGAATGGGATGTATCAAATGTTGAGGAAATGTATGAAATGCTGAACCTATGTGCCATGTCAACTCAGAATTACGATAAATTGCTGAGAGGCTGGGGTACACAGGCTCTTAAAAGCAATGTTAGTTTAGGAGCTGAAGGCCTGTCCTATTGCAATGCCGGAAGCTACAGGGATGAGTTAATTACCGGTTACGGGTGGTCTATTGCTGATGAAGGGCAAAATTGCCAGGATACCGATTATTTTATCACAACATGGAAAACAGATAATGCCGGTACATCGGGCGATACTGAAATTTCGATTACCATAAACGATGGTTATACTTATGACTATGATATTGACTGGGATAATGATGGTGTATTTGATGAATTAAACGTAACAGGAAATATCACGCATGATTTTGTTACCGCAGGCACCTATACCATCCAAATCAGGGGAAAATACCCGGCAATATATTTCGAAGATAACAGTGATAGCGATAAGCTTCTGGCGGTAGAGCAGTGGGGCGGCATACTCTGGGAATCATTTCTGAATGCCTTTAACGAATGTGAGAACTTCAACATTTTGGCAACAGATGCACCGGAATTAAGTCAGGTTACAAGTTTTGAAAATACCTTCAATGATTGTCTGTCCTTAAATGCCGATTTAAGCCTATGGGATGTAAGTTCAGTTACAAACTTTACCAATACCTTTTCATCGTCATCTTTCAATGGTGACTTGTCTGACTGGGATGTTAGTCAGGCTACTACACTATGGGGAATGTTTAAAGGTTCAGATTTTAACGGTGATATTTCAGAATGGGATGTGAGTAAGGTGACTGATATGCGCCAGCTTTTTGACAGAAATGAAGTGTTCAACCAGGACATAAGCTCATGGAATACTGAAAGTGCTGAGCAAATGACATCTATGTTTTCAAGTGCCAGATCTTTTAATCAGGACATCTCAGGATGGAATGTGGGAAATGTAACAGATATGTTTGCCATGTTTTCTAATGCCGGTTCATTCGATCAAAATTTAGGAGCCTGGAACCTGGCGGGCATTACTATTTCCTCAAAAATGGTTAATATGCTGTACAATACAGCATTGTCAACAGCCAACTACGATGGCATACTGGAAGGTTGGGCAGCCCAGGATGTGCTTTCAGGAATCAACCTGGGAACGGTTAGTGCACAATACTGCAGTGCAGGCGACGCAAGAGACCTGTTAATCAATACCCATGGCTGGATTATTAATGATAATGGAGCTGAAACTGATGCCCCTGTGCCGGATGAAGATAGTCTCAGTGATATTGAGGCTGTTAATGAGCTAACAGAGCTAACAGCACCTACTGCCTCTGATTGTACCGGAACCATTATTGGAAAACACGATGCTGTTTTACCAATAACAAGCCTTGGAACCACTCTGGTTACCTGGACTTACGAAGATGAAAACGGGAATGTGAGCACTCAAACACAGAATGTTGTGATAACTGCAGATACTCCTACAGAAGTGTTTGAAGAAAGCATCAGGGATATATCCATCTATCCAAATCCTGCATCAAACCATATCTACATTAACAATAGTCAGCCCTTTGATGAATACAGTCGTATTGAATTGATTTCCATGAGTGGAAGTACTGTTGTTTGTAAACGTTTATTGCAGCAAAACAATTCAATAGACGTAAGCGGTGTAAGCGAAGGAATTTATTTATTAAAGATTTATCAGAAAGGCACGGAAAGAGCCTTTAAATTAATTGTCAGACCTGGGCTATAAGCTGTCAACACTCCAATAAAAGGGTGTCATCTATATTGATATAATGCAAATATAGTTGACACCCTTTTCTATTGAAGCCGTTCTTTATACGCTTGAAAGTTTTCATAAGCCAATGGATCCGGAATTCTGGCCTGTTGGAGTTGATATTCACTCTCTTGAATTCGAATTTTAAGTGCTTGAGCACTTCATTAACCCGATTATTTGGCATTTTCTGCCTCTTGAAGCCAAAAAACAAGTCGATTTTGTGCTTTTCCATGCCTATGGAGATGCTTATAAAGCCAATTGAGATTAATACTTGAGCCAATGGATGCCCCATCAAGCCGGTTGAAACAAAATGTGCCCCGATGGGCTGCATAAACAGACCTCGGGGCCAGTAAAACCGGTTGTTTGGCGTTTTAAGTTCTGCCAACAAATGGATGTTAGTTTTTGCTTTAATAATCTAAAGCTAACTTTGCAATCATGAACAATTCTTCTGACTATCATTTAGCAGGTATTGACCTGGCCTGGAAAGGAGAGGTAAATCCATCTTCGATCGCCATTGGTCGATTAACAAACAATGAACTTGTACTGGAAGGTGTTCATTCCGGTGTTGTCGGCCTGGACTCATGTATGCATGTATTGGAAGAGCATAGCGGAATAAGAGGCATTGCCATTGATGCTTCACTTGTTATTAATAATAAGCATGGATACAGGGATTGTGAGATTGAATTAAACCAAAAGTACAGATCGAAATGGGCTTCATGTTATCCAACCAATCTTAAGCTATACCCCGATGCTTTTAGTGTGCAGTTGTTTCACAAGCTTCAATCGAAAGGATTCAGCTATCTGGATGGTCATAAATGGCAGATCGAATGTTACCCGCATGCAACGATGATAGAAATATTTGGCCTTGCAAAGCGACTGAGTTACAAGAAGGGTGATGTGGCACGCAAAAAAGAAGGGCAGAAACAACTGGCATCATTAATTATACAGCTTTCTAAGGCTAAGGAACTGAAACTGATAATTCCTGAAGAACTGCAGACATCCCTTAATCATGAACATATTACTACCTTAAAAGGCAGAGCACTGAAAACCAATGAAGACAACCTGGACGCTATAATATGCTTGTATACAGCCGGGCTTTTTGCCAAAAGGTCGCCGGGAGTGACATTTGGAAATAAGAATGACGGAGCGATTTGGGTGCCATATGGAAATGTGAGATGTGAGATGTGAGACCACGATTGCTATCTTTAATCCTGGAGATGGTGGAATAATCGCATAAATAGTACATTGTCTTAACGTTTAACATTCTGAGAACTTATAATTATCACAATAAATAGGGATGAATTGTCACCAAATGTATGGCATCTCTATTAACCATTCCCGTTTTAATACCTGTATTTTTTTTTCTTATAAGTTTAAATGGAAAACACATAAGTGTAACATTTAAAATATTAATGTTTAGCAAGTTGTTTTCAGAATAGGCGAGGTAATAAGTTCTCAGGATTTACTGTATACTACTTCATCTTGGAAATCCTATTTCCCACCATATGAGCTATATACGTAAATACCAAATTATTGGGATTTATTTCAAGTACCCTATTACCTAATTTCGTCGCTGTAATTTTAACAGAATCAAACATTGAAAACCCGAATCATTTTTTGTATCACATTATGCCTGTTGGGGCAGCATTTATATGCTCAGAATATTAGGGGCAGGGTCATAGATAAGTCAGGTCATCCCATTGATTTTGCAACTGTGTCAATCGCTGGAACATCTGTTGGTACGGTATCTGATGAATCCGGTCGTTTTACGATTAAGGCTGATGCATTGCCTGCCTTTCTGGTCGTTCGTTGCCTTGGCTATAATGAGGATAAACGACTGATTGAGCATAAGGATATAAAGTCAGATATCGAAATCGCGCTTTCAAAGTCAAATGCCCGGATTGATGAAGTAGCTGTAACAGCAATTGGGAAGAAAGAGCAGATGAGCCGCACCGGATTTACCACTGCAGTTTTGGAAACCAAATCATTGGAGAGTAGTCCGGCTAATATCAACCAGGCGCTGAAAACCATGCCGGGCCTGAATATCAGGGTGTCAGGAGGTGTAGGTTCAAACTTTTCACTTTCGCTCA